>JAUIBC010000058.1 GCA_030427555.1 Gammaproteobacteria bacterium
CGCGAGACGGAAATAAACGTATTTTTTGCTCAAGCTTTAGCAGCATTTCAAGCTGCTCATCAATCTAAAAACATAGTTGGTGTAAACATTGTCCAGCCAGAAAATGGCAATTTGGCTTTACGAGACTTTGCAAAACAAATGCAAATATTTGATTTTCTACGTAAAGAGTATCCAAACGTGCATGTTGCCATGCATGCCGGCGAATTAGATCCCAAAACAAATAAACCTGAAAATTTATCTAACCATATTCATGACTCGGTATTCGTCGCACATGCTCAAAGAATAGGTCATGGCACAGATATTCTTTATGAAAAAAACAAACAAGATTTAATTAAATATATGGCGAAACATCGTATACCAGTTGAAATAAATTTAACTAGTAATCAGCTTATTTTATCAATTTATGGCAAAGCCCATCCGCTTAGATATTACTTAAATAACCAAGTTCCCGTGGTCCTTTCAACAGATGATGAAGGCATATTGCAAACTGATTTAACCACACAATATATAGGCGCTGCATATACATATAACTTAGATTATGAGACTTTAAAATTAATAAATCGTAATACTTTAACCTATAGTTTCTTACCTGGAAAAAGCATATGGGAAAATCCACAAACAGCAACTTTAGTCCAGGAATGCCAAAACTTATCTAGCAAAACTTGTCAAAAATTTATAAAAAATAATATAAAAGCTAAATTACAATGGCAACTTGAAAATCGTCTAATTAGTTTTGAAAAAAAATTTTCCTCATAAATAGCCGTATTCACCCACCTACTTACGAAAAACTGGAATTCATTTTTTATAGGTACTACAATAGACTACTCTTTTATGAAGATGGTTTAAATTAAATTTGGCTCTTCCATAATTCTGCATGACTTATGAAGAACCTTAACTTTTTAGAGGTTAATGTGAGCGGTATAATAGTATTAGTTGAGCTATGGATTTGGTTGTTAGTTTGCACTTTTGTTGGGCGAAGATTGGTCGACTTGTTGCCAACCGTTATGCGTCGTTCTATTGGATTTTATATATCACCTGTTGTGGGACTTGCATCTTTAGTACTAATTGCAACTTTATATGGTTGGCTTATTCCTTATAATTTTAAGATAACATTAGGTCTTATTATTTCTTTAACCGCGCTGTCTTTCATATTTGAACATAACAAAAGTATTTTAATTAAAGATTCGATATATATTTGTATATTTTCTTCCATATGCGCATTACCTGTACTCGCACCTATTTTTAGATTTGGTGGTTATAATCCTTTTACTGATATTTTTACCTACTTAGCCCAAGCACAATGGTTACAAGAACATGCGTTTACCGATAAGGTTATAACTAGTGGCAACTTCCCGGCTCTTACACAAATTGCTCTATATCAAGAAACTGGTTCTAGAATGGGAGGAAGTTTTTTACTTGGCTTTGTGCAATCATTATTTAATTGTAAATGGTCGTATTATGCTTATACGCCAACTGTGGCAAGTGCCTTAGTCACTGGATGTCTTGCATTAGGTGGTATTGTTCGTCATGTAATTCCAAGTCGAAAAATTATCATTTTGGCTATAGCGCTTATTCCTTCATTAATGATGAATGGCTTTATATATGGAGCGGAGTGGGGATTTTATCCGCAAACATTAGGGCTGTCTTTTGCTTTAGGAGTATGCGCCATTTTTCCATATTTAACCAAGGTTATCTTAAATAAAAGTTTGCGATTTTGGCAGATTTTTATTTATTCAATACCTGTTGCTGTTTGTACCGCAGCGCTAATGTTCGCCTATAATGAGCCTTTCCCCATCTTTGTAGCTAGTATCATTTTATTTGCAATGATTAACTTTGTTACAAATATACATAATAAAAGTGCCATTAAAAATTTAAGTATTTTTATTGCCATATTTACAATTCAAGTTTTAATTTTAGTAAACTATGAAGCAATAAGAATATTTATAAATATTTATCAAACTTTAACTATATCTAAAGGCGCGGCAGATATTGGCTGGCCAGTTTTATGGTCACCAATCCAATTTATGGCTTTTGCGTTTGGCATGAAATCACCATTTAATAATAGATTCTTATCTTTTGATTATTTTTATAGTACCTTTTTTGCGGCTTTCGTCATTATTGCTATGATAGGAACAATAATCTTCTTTTTACGAAATTATCCAAAGCGTCGTGAAAGCATTATCTTCTTAATATGTATTGAGTTAGTATTGTTAACTTGTTTCGTAAAATTTAGATATTTTGCAATTGATAAATCTACACTTGAAGTTGGGCACACTTTTTTACAATTTAAAATATCTAAGTACATGGCACCATTTTCTCTATCCCTATTAGCTATTTTCGCAGCATTTTGCTATCACAAGTTACAGGATAAACGTAACTTTTTGTTAGCAATATATGGCATACTATTTGTAATCGGGACATTTTTTCATTTTAAAATATCAGCAAAAAACTATACTAATCATTTTTTAAATTCAGTAGAGCAACGTAAGAATCCTTTTACCGTTTTACTAAACTTACGCGAAGCCCTTAATAATATACCAACTAATCAAGAGATTTTTGTGGATTTAGGTTATAAGAATAGCAAGCTAAGGCAAATGGTTGCTTATATACTCTATGATAGAAAAATCGCGGGAGATTACCGCGATGATGGCTATATATTAGGTAGGCTACCTGAGTCCGAAAGAAACATGTCTAACAAAACGGCTATACGTTGTATCTATATGCATTCTGATGCTAATGTAAGTGGAAGTGTTGTTGGGCCATTTGTAATTGGTAATTGCCAGCAATAAAGCCAAGTGCAATGAGTTTTCGGTTTACCAAAGACTAACTACCAATCCGCCACTTCCTGAGCCTGTTGGTTTTACCGCTTTTGCGCCTTTTCTAAGGAGATCATGCATATGATTTTGCATGGTTTCCGTTATAAGGCCCCATTTTTGAAAGCAATTATTCGCCATTTCAATCGCTTTTAATAAATAAGTAAAACTATTATTTGTGTTATTTTCTAATGCGAGCTTTGCTAACTCCACACTATCTTGCATTTGTTTATCAATTCCTTGGGCGAGTCCTCTATCATTCTCCCAAAGCTCTTGGACTTTCGCTATGCACCTTGCGGTTGTGCTTGTTTCTCCGCATGATGATAACTGCCAATTTGGTTGCCAAGCTAAGTTTAATTCGCTATATTTTCCTTGCTGAAAAAACACACCCTTATTAGTTTCAACTCCAGCAATATCTAAGCCGCTACTTTGTCCATGAAAGAAATTTTCTAAATTTTTTGCAAATATATAAGTATTTTGAATTAAATCGGCACTAGCAAGCCACCTTGCTATCGCGACACATAAAGCGGCCGATGAACCCATACCTAAACCTGTTTCAATATTATTATCAACTTCTATAATTCCATTAATATTCTGATCTCTAATTTTTACAAGTTCAAAGGCTTTATCAATAACTTGACCTATGATAGTACTTATTTTTGCATCATATTTACCTAAATAATTTGCAGAAATTTTTAATGAACTATCACTTTCTATATATTTGAAATGTAAAGTCTTATCTAAAATTGGAAATACTAATGCTGGATGACCACGCAATACCGCGTGCTCTCCACTTAAAATCCATTTGCCGTGAGTAACGGTTGAAAAGTTAGAGAACATCGAATTTACCATGAAAAAATTTTTCTTTAATTGTATTTGCTATTTCTAATTGATCAAGACGATAAAGTAAATGAATATTAGGGCCAGCATCCATAGTTATAATTGGCCCATCATTTTCAACTCTCCATAAATCTTGCAATTTATTTAATATACTTTTAGTACTTGCGGTAATATAAGAAAAAGACTCGCCGCATGTACTAAAAAGATTATGCATGTCTTGAAATTCTTCCCAACATATCTCATAACTTGAACGCCAATCTTGTGCGCTTAATGCCTTTATTAGAGCTTGCAAATTATTATGTGCCCTTTTGTCACGACCATTGTATGCTGCGCTATTTTGTACAAGCTGATGAGCATTAGATGATGAAATTTGCTTGGGATCTTTATTAATAATTATTACTTCATGATGCAGCTCTTGATAAGGTAAATCTATACTTTTAACATTATCCTCATCCCAAATTGCCCAAGGCATAAAAAATGATCGACAAGAAGATCCTGAGCCTTGACGACTTAAGTTGGCTTGTTGGCTTATTGATGGTTTTTCATTACCTGTAATATCTGTTAAAGCATCAAGCGCACATTTAGTTAAGGCCGCAAAACTAGATGCAGAGCTCGCAATTCCGCAACTTTGTGGAAAATTATTGTTAGATTTAACTATAAAAGACTGCTTAACTTTGTATAAGTCTTTTAAAAACTCTAAATGCTTAAGGAATCTAATTTGAGCTTTTGCAGATAAATGTATATCGTTTGGCATATCGCTATCAATAAGTGGCTGCCATATATCACTTTCACTTTGAGTTAGCTCGATACTAACCTTAGTTTTTAATTTATTAAGAGTGTAAGATAACGAAGGATTGGCCGGCAAATTATTTTTGGGATCTTTTTTTCCCATATATTTTATTAAAGCAATGTTGCTAGGTGCCTCACTGCGCCATTTTTGCATATTTGTCTCCGTTTTATCTACCTGGTTCGTCATTCCATAAAACTTTGTGTAGTTGTAACTGAAATCTAACTTCTAAGCTATCTTGAATAATCCAATCAGCAAGTTCCGTCGGATTAAGCTGTTGCCAACTTGCAGAAAATAGCACTTTAGCTTTATTTGTTAAATCATATTTATGTATGGTTTGACAGGCCCAATCATAATCATTGCGGCTACAAATTACAAACTTAATTTCATCTTGTGATTTTAAATAATCTATATTTGTATAATTATTTTTATTTTCTTCCTGTGAGTCAGGTGTTTTTAAGTCCATGACTATTGTTGCGCGTTTATCAATATTTGCAATTGGAATTGCTCCACTTGTTTCTATTGAAACCTTATAATTTAAATCACACAACTTAGTAATTAAATTTTGACAATTTGGCTGAGCAAGTGGTTCTCCACCAGTTACACAGATATTTTTAGATTTATACTTAGTAACTTTCGTAATAATTTCATCTATAGATAAAACTTCCCCCCCCTTAAAAGCATAAGCTGTATCACAATACTGACAGCGCAACGGGCACCCAGTTAGGCGAATGAAAATTGTTGGTAGTCCTGTTGTCTGTGATTCTCCTTGGATTGAATAAAATATTTCTGTAATACGTAAACTTGTCATATGTTGCTACTAATTTCCTCAAGTTTATTGCGTGCTAATTCTGAAGTACTCGTATCAGGATACTTATTCATAACCTCACGTAGTTTTTCTTTTGCTTCACCATAACGCCCAGAACCAGCCAATGCATATCCCAATTTTAGTAAACTTGCAGAATATTTATTAGATGTTGGATGTTTTTGTAATACTGCGTCAAAATGAGAAATTGCATCAAGATAGTTTTTCTCAGCTAAATATAATTCTCCAAGCCAATATTGGGCATTAGATGAGTAATAACCATTTGGATATTTAGCAATAAAATTTTGCATTGCGGTTAGTGCTTCTGAGAATTTTTTATTTTTAACAAATTCATATGCTTTTAAATAACTAATTTGCTCGTCTGCAGGACTAGTATTTGATGACGAATGACTCTCCTTTATTGGCAGATTCAGTGACACATATTGATTTCCATCAGAACTAGATGCTTGTATCGGATGTTGGGTAGTTGGATCTCTTCTTGGCTCTGGAACCTTATTTCTTTCATTTTCTGAAAGATTAACTGCTGGTTTATTTTGAATACGCGCATCTAAGTCTTTATAAAAAGCTAATTGTTGCTCTTTTAATTTAGTTAGTTCATGGGTAAGAACTTCGATTTGACCGCGCAGTTCTTGAACCTCTTGCCGTAAATCTTTTATTTTTTCATATGCATCTTGGCTGTCATTTGCGGCTACTTCATCATTATTATCATGTGCAAGTGCTTGTTCATGATTATAAAAACTTTCTTCATTATTAGAACTCGGAACAGACGATGGTACGGTTATCGTCTGTTCTTCTAATAGAGCATAGTTTTCACTATCATCTACAACTGGTATTTCTGCAAAAGCTAAATTAGTTGAAATGATTAAAGTAAAAGCTAAAAGTGCTTTATTAAAATTTATCATTTAGTTGCCTCATAAGTTAATTCAACTCTTCTATTTTGTGCACGAGCCGCTTCATCATGGCCTAAATTTGCAGGCCTTTCTTTACCATAGCTCACAACTTTAAGTTGCTGTCTCTTAACTCCGTCGCGCAGTAAAATATTCGCAATGCTATTTGCACGCCGCTCACCAAGAGCTATATTATACTCTCTACTACCACGCTCATCCGTATGTCCATCAATACTAACTCTAGCTCCAGGATGTTCTTTAATATATTCAGCTTGCGCATGAATAGAAGCCATGTATTTTTCATTAACATAACTATTATCATAGCCAAATAAATATACTTGATCATGTGGAGCCTGGCTTGTAAACATTTCCCCAGCCTCTTGACCAGAAAACCCACCAGACATACCTAGTCCGCGCGATGTTAGCCCATCTAATCCTTTATTAAAGCTTGACATATGGGAGCAGGCAGCAAACAAAATAGTACTTGCTGTGATTATTCCAAACTTAGCAAATCTTCCATTTTTCATGCTTTTTAACTCCTATTATTTAAGTGGCATCTCATTGTACAATTTTTTTTGCATATTCTCTAGGGTTTATTGGCAACTCACTTCGTACTATTCTGATTTTTTAAATTTTAAGTAATATTTGGGTTTACATATGTCCGCCTATGACGTAAAATAGTACAAGATGTACACGATTATGCTTTGAATTATAGCTATAGTTTTATCCTGTGTGTAAAACTCCAAATACAGCTCTAATTCCTATATAGGTTAGTAGATGAAAAGAAAAAATACCGAGGTTCCAAACAATAAAAATACTACTGATGATATTTATAAAAATATATATTCAAGTTACTCCTATAGTAATTTAACTTCACAGGCACAAGAAAAAGTAAATTCTGTAGTTGAGCAATTTTTAAAAGACGGCCAAATGCCTGATTTTCTTCAAGTTGCGCCAATACTTTTTGACACCCAGCCCTTTGCAGCAAACTCTCCTTCAGCAAGAAAAGAAGTTTTACGTATCGGTGAAGAACTTTTAACAGATACAATTCCTGATGATATTTTTTATGAAGAATCTGAAGCAAAACGAGAAGTTATTCTTCAAGAACAACGTTTTATTCTCTTTCATTATTTATCAAGATATTGGGCTGTATTAAATAAAGCAGATGCCGTAACAAGTACAGAAGCTGAGCTTGCAATTTGTTATAGAAATATTTATTTCGGTGTAAAAGCGATTCATTTGCTTGAAAGAAAACTCCAAGAAGAAACAGATAACTTTATAAAAGAATTAAAGCCATTAAAGCCTAATATACCAAATCTATTTAAAGGGTTTTTAGACAAAGACGAAGAACAGCAAGATAGCGATTACGCTCTTTCGTTGCTACGGCGAGCAAATGCAATTAGGCTCTATTGGTTATGGAATAGAATAGTAATCGAATTATTTGTTAATACAGCACATAATTTACTATTACCTATGACTATTTTCGCAGATCAAGTAAGTTGGTCATTATATTTATTCTTAGCAAGTATCCATATTACCGGCGTATTAGGAGCATATTTTGATGCTAAAGCACGAGAAAAAAGTTTACGTATTGAAGCAAGCAGAGTCGCTCTTGCACATTTAAAAATACGCAGAGATATTATAATTAATGATTTAATTTGGGGAATTGCTAATTTAGCTTGTTGTTTTTGGTTAAATGGTTTTGGTTTATTTGCATATTTTGGTGATTTAGTTACCGGAATTTTATTAGGCATGGACTTAGGCATGAGCCTATGGGATTACATGGATGATAAGAAAAGATATGAGGTAAATATCAAAAGCTATAATGAGCAATTAATAGCATTAATTCAATCAACTATAACAAACTATCCTAATGCGCCATCAATTTTTACCACACTAGAAAACTCTATTCAAAATAATGACTATGACTCTGTAAAAGGACATTTAAAAACTCTTGATTCCCAAATAAAAAAAATAAAAGATGACAAACAAAGAAAAGAATTAGAAATTATTTATTGGAAACTAAGCATGTTGCACGCTGCTAAGGAAAGTTGCAAAAATAAATGGGATGAAGAAAAGAAGATGTTGCTTTCAAATTGTTTTTATGCAGCAGCATTGTTAGTCGCTTTTACCGTATTTTGCTTTTTCTATTTATCAATATTACCAATTTCAATACCTATGTCAGTAATTGTATTTGGTGCTATTACTTTGGGAGCAACCACTCTTGTTTGGCGCTCTGCAAATTCATACATGGAATGTAGTGGTATTTATCAGATAAAACAAAATGCAATTAAAGAATACCAAGAGCTTATAGACAATTTTATAAATCCCCAGGAGGAGCTTAGTCTAAACCAACAAAAACAGTTATATTTAAGAATTTTACAAAAAGCGGCCCAAGTTGGTTATCAAGAAGATAAATTATTTTATACAAAGCTTGAATCACTGCGAGAGACTGCAAATAGAATATTAATTCCAGCCTCAATAGCCATGGCCTTTTTGTTTCTTCCTGCATCCGTTGTTGGAATACCAACTTATGTATTTTTATTATTGGGAATTTTAGTTGCAACCGTTGCAACATCCATGCTTATAAAGAAAATCTACAAACCAGAAGATAGTAAGTGGATAGATAAGAATGGAGAGTTTCAAAGTCAACCAGCATTAATAAAAGAACAATTTAACGAATTCAAAAAATTCTTATCAAATGAAAATGTTATGCCTGTAAAAGAAAAAAAATCAAAGATTTTAGACGTTGTTAAAACTTTTAGATCTGGAAATAATGCATTAATGTTTTCAGAAGAAACTCTTTCTAAAAATTTAACCACAAAGAAAAATAATAGAACCGACTCAGAGCCAAGTGCTAATTACCCTATTGGAAAACCTAACAAAGGCACAACATAAACGTTTCTTCCCCACATAAATGACTACATATAAGGACGTAGTTGTGCTTCGCCATTTTTAAATTTACCAAATACCAAAATTCTTGAAATCTCTTGGCTATTATTTAAATAAATAATCCCACTTTTGTTGTTTATACCTACAGCAGGGAATAGTAATAATTGATTTAATTGAGTTGATAGTGCATAAGCATCCATCCCTAAGGCATAAAGCCGGTTGTAGCTGTTATATTGCTCTGGCCAATTTTGAGTTTTTATTTGATGACTAAACAACCATGGCATATCACAGAAAATAACGTTATCCAGATCTCGATCTTTAGTAGTATCAATTGAACCAGAGTAAATATTAGAAGTTGCAAAAACAGGTATATCACCAGCATAATAATAACGCAACAATGGAACTATCTGTCTAGCTTTAGTTGGATAAGATACCAAAAAGATAACATCAAAATCTTCCCGACGCAGTGGTTCATCACTATTTTGTTCGGCTCTTTTTTTAAGTACGCTCTCTGGAGGAACGTGCAAAAGTTCTCGAATTGAAGTAGTTAAGTCATCTTCTGGACTAAAGTAAAAAGTTTCAACAACCTGACCTCCTGTCTTACGGAATTGATTAGAAAAAGAGTCAACTATGTCTTTACCCCATGTGCCAAGAGGTGCGATAACTAAAGCATGCCCAAGACCTTTTTTTCTAATTTTAGCAGCAATTTGTCTAGCTTCATTAGTAGGCGACAAACCAAATTGATAGGCATTATTTTTGGGCCTAAATTCCGTTTCATTAAGTAACAGTGTAGGAACAGGATGATCAAGTTTAGCAACCTCAGCAACTTGGTCTTTTGAAAGTGGGCCT
>JAUIBC010000059.1 GCA_030427555.1 Gammaproteobacteria bacterium
AAGCGCGCGACAATCTCCATCGCAAATTCTATTTTTACATCCCGTGGATTTAGTCCTTCAGTTACTTGTGTTTTCATCTTTTTAATATCAGATAAAGATTTAAAACTTAATAATTCAATATATCGCCACATCAAATCATCTGATATAGACATTAATTTACCAAACATCATATCTGGAGATTCGGTAATTCCAATATAATTATCTAAAGATTTAGACATTTTTTTAACGCCATCTAACCCTTCTATAATAGGCATCATCATTACCACTTGGCTTTCCATGGAATAGTGCTTTTGTAACTCTCGACCCATAAGTAAATTAAATTTTTGATCTGTTCCACCTAATTCAATATCTGATTTTAATACTACTGAATCATACCCCTGGATTAATGGATATAAAAATTCATGAATGGCTATAGGCTGCTGATTTTTATATCTTTTAGCAAAATCATCTCGCTCTAACATTCTAGAAACTGTACTAGTTGCAGCAAGTTTAATTATGTCAACGGCATTGAGTTTATCCAACCATTGTGAGTTATACGCTACCGTAGTTCTATTAGGATCTAGTATTTTAAAAGCCTGTTCTTTATAAGTTATAGAATTACTAACAATTTCTTCTTTAGATAACGGCTTACGCGTAACATTTTTACCAGTTGGATCGCCAATAGCAGCAGTAAAATCTCCAATTAAAAAAATTACTTGATGACCAAGCTCTTGAAAATTTCTTAACTTATTTAGTAAAACAGTATGACCAAGATGAATATCTGCGGCAGTAGGATCGAATCCTGCCTTAATAGTAAGTGGTCTGCCTTTAGCAAGTTTTTTTTGCAATTCATTATCTGGCAAAACCTCAGAGCAACCGCGAACTAACTCTTGATACTCAATAGTATCCTCTAAATGAGAATCAATGTATTTTTTGTTTTCTTCTTGAACAGACATTTTATTAAAACCCTATTTTTAATTGACCTATCTTATTTCAACAGGTATCTTAGCCCGGTTATATAAATAACGCTACAAGTTTAAAAATCTAGAATATACTTTCATAACAAATGTAAAAGTGAACCACAAAAGGCCAGCATAGCTGACCATGAAAGCAAGTTCTAAATGATTTAAAGGCAATATATGATACATAATTATTCATTTAACAACAAATCTAAATCCATACGTAAGTATTGGTGGCAAGGAATAAGTATATTCGTTGTTATATTATTTATTATTTTAATTAACTTAAAACAACAACACCAAGCAAATATTATTAAAAAATCCTTAGAATTACCGCAAATATATGAAGAATTAGAATCTGAAATTCAGGATGAAAATAATGATTGGATAACTATTACCACACAAAATAACGACACTATTAGCAAAATTTTCAAACAATTAAATATTAGTCAACAAACTCTAAATTCCATATTAAAAGACAATCCATACGGGAAATACTTAACTAATATAAAACCAAACCAACAATTACGCTTACTAATTAAAGATAAAGTTCTAGAAAAAATAATTATACCTTTTAATGCAACTCAATTATTAACCATTAATAAAGATAATGATAATTACATTACGAAACTTGAATCTAGAGTAATTGAAAAACACGAAGAATTTTTAAGCGTAACTATAAGAAAATCAATATATTACACAGCTAAAAACATGAAAATTCCTTTCACTTTAATTCAACAAATGGCAAAAATATTTGAATGGGAAATTGATTTTAGTAAAGATATTCGCGAAGGAGATAAGATTAATGTATTATATGAAGGATTTTACGTAGATGATACCAAAGTAAATACAGGTAAAATTTTAGCAATTGAATACAAAACATCAAATCGTAAATTACAAGCAATAGCACATACTAATAAAAATGGTACCATAGAATATTATAATCCTGAAGGATATAGTTTAAATAAAGCTTTTAACAGATATCCAATTAAATTTAGTCATATAAGTTCCAGTTTCAGCTTATCTAGAAAGCATCCTATTCTTAAATATTCAAGACCACACAAAGGTATAGATTTGGCAGCAAGGTTAGGAACGCCTATTCATGCAACCGGTGACGGTAGAATAAAATCTATTGGTATGCATAATGGATATGGCAATATGATAAAAATTGTTCATAATAAAACTTACTCTTCTGTTTACGCTCATTTATCTAAATTCGAAAAAGGCTTAAAACGTGGTGATTATGTAAAAAGAGGCCAAGTTATCGGGTATGTAGGACAAACTGGATTAGCTACAGCACCACATTGTCATTATGAGTTTCATGTAAATCAACACGCACAAAACCCAGCAACTATAAAATTACCACAAGGAGCATCAATACCTCCTCAAGAACTAGCAAACTTTAATTACAAAGCTAATCAGTTAATTGCAAGCTTACAGTTATATGAAGAAAGTAAATTGGCCCACTTAAAAGATAAAAGAAATACTAATACAGGATAAAAAAACTGCATTAAATTTTACGTTTCAACTGCGCAACTGACATTATTTTCGTTGAAATTTCTTCAATAGAAAAAGTAGTTGAATTAATATATGGTATCCTTTCCATCTTATACATCATTTCAACATCGCTAATTTCACGCCGACATTGCGCGAGTGATGAATATTGAGTATCAGGCCTACGCTCTTGACGAATATTGCTTAAACGTTGTGGATCAATAGTTAAACCAAATAATTTATGTTTATAAGGACGTAATATATCTGGAAGCTTACAGCTCTTAAGGATATCGTCAGTTAAAGGATAATTGGCCGCAAACACCCCAAACTGCAAGGCCATATACAGGCAACTAGGAGTTTTCCCGCACCTAGATACGCCGATTAAAATAGTATCTGCCTTGTCATAACCATTTATCTTCATCCCATCATCAAACGCCAGAGCATAATTCACAGCATCTATACGTAAATTATACTTCTCATTACTAGAAACAGCATGTGCGCGCCCAGCTACATCTGATGCATGGACTTTAAGTTCTTCTTCTATTTGCAATAAAAAAGACTCAAAAAAATCAAATACACAAGCATTAGTATGACGAATAAGATCAGAAACTTTAGGATCAACTAAAGTCATAAATACTAATGGCTTAACATTAGTATTTTCATAATCAAGTGATATTTTATTGCAAACATATTCTGCTTTTTCAATTGAATCAATGAAAGGAAAAACTTGAGTTACAAATTTTATTGACTCAAATTGAGTAAGCAAGCTACTACCAAGAGATTCTACCGTAAGTGCTGTTCCATCAGAAATCATATATACAGATCTTTCTATCATTATTGCTCACACCATAACTGCATAAAATTAGAAACAGACATAGAAGACAAAGACTCAACGCTATTCATACAGGTAATAATATTATCCACCGTAACTGCTGAAAACTGCGTAAGCAAATTATTTTTAAATTTGCTAAGTAATATTGGGACACCTTCTGCGCGACGTCTTTTATGGCCAATAGGATATTCTATACTTACCATATCGGTTTCACTGCCATCGTTAAATGTTATCTTTATACTATTAGCAATAGAACGCTTACTTGGATCTAGATAATCCAGAGAATATTGCTTATTTTCACTAACATGCATTTTTTCTCGCAACTTATCTATCCTTGGATCTTTAGCAAACTCATCCTCATAGTGCTTCGCTTCTAGATTACCTAAAAGTAAACCAATGGCTACCATATATTGCAAACAATGATCTCTATCAGCTGGATTATGCAAAGCCCCTTGTTTGCTAATAATTCTAATAGCTGACTCATGAGTAATTAAGTCAATTTTGGCGATATCATCTAATCTATCTATAATTAGCGGATGTAATTTAACCGCACATTCAACCGCAGTTTGAGCATGAAATTCAGCTGGGTATGATAGCTTAAATAATACATTTTCCATAACATATTCTGTATATGGACGTTGAAATTTAAATGGTTTACCAGCAAATAACACATCATAAAAACCCCAGCGTTTAGCACTTAGCGCACTTGGATAACCCATTTCACCAGTCATAGTAATTAACGCGAGTCTTACAGCCCTTGAAGTTGCATCTCCTGCAGCCCAAGACTTCCTAGAACCAGCATTTGGCGCATGCCTATAAGTACGTAAACTTTGTCCATCAACAAAAGCTTGTGATAAAACTCGTAAAATATCATCTTTATTACCACCAAGCATAGCGCACACAACCGCACTGCTTGCCACTTTAACCAAAATAACATGATCAAGACCTCTTGCGTTAAAGCTATTTTCAAGCGCAATACAACCTTGTATTTCATGTGCCTTAATCATATAAGTTAAGACATCATGCATGGTTAAATTTTTACCTTGGCGAGACAAGTAATCAGCTACCGCTAATATTGCCCCAAGGTTATCTGATGGATGACCCCACTCAGCAGCAAGCCAAGTATCATTAAAGTCCAACCACCTTATCATAGTACCAATATTAAAAGCCGCTTGGACTGGATCTAATTCATAATTAGTCCCAGGAACACGAGCACCATTAGCCATTCCAGCGTTTGGTACAACAGGCCCTAAAAGTTTAGTACAAGCATCAAAATTAAGAGCTAAAATCCCACAGCCTAATGTATCCATCAAACATAAACGCGCGGTTTCATAAGCCAAATCACTAGTGATTTTATAATTTAAAACATATTCTGCAATGTCATTAAGCACTAAATCGTAGTTTGGTTTAACATTTTCTTCAACTGATATTTCCATAAATTTATCTCTCATTTATTGCTGGAAAAACCTTTTTCTCTGGACCAATATATTCAGAAGTAGGCCTTATTAACTTATTATCAGAACGTTGCTCAAATACATGCGCTGACCAACCTGTTATTCTTGACATTACAAATATAGGTGTAAATAATTCTGTCGGTATTCCGCAATAATGATAAGCCGAAGCACTATAAAAATCTAAATTAGGAAAAAGATTTTTCTGAGAACGCATAACTTGCTCTATTCTCTCAGAAATTTCATATAAATTTAAATCGTGCTTAGCTTCTGCTAATTTCTTAGACCACATTTTAATTATATCTGAGCGAGGATCACAATCTTTATATACTCTATGCCCAAATCCCATGATTTTTACTTTATTGGCTAACATTTCTGTTAATTTACTTTCCGCTTCATCTGGCGAGCTAAAACTTTCTATTAATTCCATTGCGGCTTCATTAGCACCACCATGTAATGGGCCACGCAAAGTACCAATTGCACTTGTAATAGCCGAGTAAAAATCAGATAAAGTTGCGGCAGTCACTCGTGCAGCAAAAGTTGATGCGTTAAATTCATGTTCGGCATATAGGATTAATGAAACATTCATCATGTCACATGCAAGTTTACTAGGTTTATCATCATGCAGCATTGCAAGAAAATGTCCACCAATTGTCGACTCATTACTAGTACCTGTTATTTCCTTGCCATAATTATGATACGCATACCAATAACATAAAATACCAGGAAAAATTGCAAGCAATCTATCCGCGACATTATGCTGATCACTAAAATCATGTTCTGGTTCAAGGTTTCCCAACATTGAACATCCAGTTCTTAAAACATCCATTGGGTGTGAATGAGCTGGTATAAGCCTTAAAACTTCTTTTAATTTATCAGGAAGATTGCGCATTTTGATTAATTTATCTATATATGAAGATAATTCCTTACTATTTGGCAATTTACCATATAACAATAAATATGCTACTTCTTCAAAGCTAGCATTAGCAGCTAAATCTTCTATAGTATACCCTCTATAGGTCAATCCTTTTCCTGATTGACCTACAGTTGCTATTGCTGATTTACCTGCAACAACCCCAGCAAGTCCCGCTGTATTACTAACCATCATGCTCCTCCAAAATTTTATCAATCTTACTTTCGTACTCCTTGTAAGATAATACTGTATACAAATCTTCTCTAGTTTGCATTTTATCTAACATACCTTTAGCATCACCTTGATTTAGAATACTTGAATAAACTTCTAGTGCAGCAAAAGACATGGCACGAAATGCGCTTAATGGATAAAGAATTAAACTAATACCAGCTGTTTTTAATTCATCTTTAGTAAATAAAGGTGTTTTGCCAAATTCGGTAATATTTGCAAGAACTGGAACATTAACACTCTTACAAAATGTTGTATATTCATCTAAGCTAGTAATAGCTTCAGGAAAAATCATATCGGCTCCAAGCTCAATATAATACAAACAACGTTCAATTGCTCTATCAATGCCTTCTTTCGCGTATGAGTCTGTACGCGCCATAATAACAAAGTCATTAGATTCTCTAGCATCAACTGCAGCTTTAATTCTATCTCCCATTTCGTGCATAGAAACTATAGCTTTATTTGGACGATGACCACAGCGCTTAGCCGCAACTTGATCCTCAATATGTACAGCTGCAACACCAGCTTTCTCCATTTGTTTTATTGTTCGCTCTATGCTAAATAAATGACCGAATCCTGTATCAATATCCACTAAAACCGGTAAATTTGATGCATCTGTTATTCTTCTTACGTCTTCCATCACATCTGGTAGTGTAGTTATACCTAAATCAGGTAATCCATATGAAGCGTTTGCTACCCCTGCTCCGGATATATAAATAGCCTCGGCCCCAGCAAACTCTGCTAGCATAGCACTATATGCATTTATTGTTCCTAAAACTTGTAATGGTTTATTTTTAGTAATTAAGTCCCTAAATTTTTTACCCATTGTGTATGGCATATTAACTCCCTAACTAACAAGCATGATCGCAATAACCACTACTTACTTCGATTTGAATGGTCAAATGATGAATATTGTGTTTAGACCTTAGTATTTCCCCAAGAGCATATCGTTCTTGGTCACTCATAACTCCATTAGGCATCAATAAATGTACAGACAAAGCGTTCTCTTTAGTGCTTATAGCCCAAATATGCAGATCATGTACTTCAACTACACCAGATTGGCTTAATAATAGTTTCTTAACATCATTATAAGAAATATGCTTAGGTACTCCATCTAAAATTAAACGCGTGCTATCCAATAATACGGACCAAGTGCTTTTAAAAATTAGTAGTGCTATTAACAATCCAACAACAGGATCTAACCAAGTCCATTTAGTAAACCAATAAAATAAAGCTGTAACAACTACCCCAAGAGAAATACCAGCATCCGATGCCAAATGTAAATATGCAGCACGTACATTAATATCGCCCCCATCTTTAGCAAATAATAATGCTGTAGCCGCATTAACTATCACACCAATTCCTGCTACAACTATAACCAATAAACTATTTATATCACTGGGATTAAAAAATTTGGCTATAGCTTCAGCAGCAATAAGACCACAAGTGAAAACTAATAAAATGACATTAGCCAAGGCTGCCAGAATTGAGGCTTTTTTAAAGCCGTAGGTTGTTTTTACTGTCGATTTTTTAATTAATAAGTAATTTCCAATCCAAGCTACTATTAAGCTTAAAACATCGCCTAAGTTATGAATAGCATCAGCCAATAAGCTAGTAGAATTTGCAAACTTTGCAAACATTATTTGTATAATAACAAATATACCATTTGCAATAATTGCAATTATAAAAGAACGACTTGTACTAACAACGGCATGATGATTACAATTGGACATTATCTTCCCTATATTTTATCCAAGCATTACAGTGATTATCTAAATTATTCTTCTACCTTGTAATGATTAACACCTATCTTAATTCGGTCTCGATTATTATGTTTGCGCCAATTATTAGTATCTCTTAATGAATAAACACAACCGCAATATTCTTGTTTATAAAAATTTTCGCGCTTAGCTATTACATACATCCTCTCAGCGCCACCACCTTTGCGCCAATTATAAGTCCAATAAGTAATATCAGGATATCTATTAGCGGCTTTTACGCCAGATTCATTTATTTGATCGAAGTCTTTCCATCTGGAAATTCCAAGCGAACTACTAATAACAGAAAAACCATTTTCATAAGCGTATAAAGCTGTTCTTTCAAAACGCATATCAAAACAAGCGCTACATCTTTTACCGCGCTCCGGCTCCCATTCTAAACCTTTTACTCTAGCAAACCAATTATCTTTATCGTAATCTGCATCTACAAATGGAATATTATGTTTCCTTGCAAAATTAATATTTTCTTGTTTTCTAGTTTCATATTCTTGTAAAGGATGAATGTTAGGATTATAAAAAAATATTGTAAAATCAATATCAGAAGCAATTAAAGCTTCCATAACTTCTCCAGAGCAAGGAGCACAGCATGAATGTAATAATAAACGCGAAGCACCATTAGGTAACTCGAGTATTTCACGATTAATCATAAACGTTCCTATATTTAAATTCGACCTCTTAACAGGCCTTAATAAAATGTTCTCTATAATAAGCTAACTCTTTAATCGAGTCTTTAATATCTTCCAAAGCAAGATGTTTAGACTCTTTTTTTAGAGAAGACAATAATTCTGGCTTCCAACGAGATACTAGCTCTTTTATTGAACTAACATCAATTTGTCTATAATGAAAATAATAAGCCAAATCAGGCATATATTTAAGCAGAAATCTCCTGTCTAAACAAATACTATTTCCACAAAGAGGCGATTCACCTTTAGCAACATACTGTTTAAGAAAAGAAATTGTTTTTTCTTCGGCTTGTTTTTCCGTAATTGTACTTGCTTTAACCCTTGCAACTAAACCTGATTGATTATGTTGCCTCGTATTCCAACTATCCATATTATCTAACAACTCATCACTTTGATGAATTGCAAAAACTGGGCCTTCAGCGATTATATTTAGATAAGGGTCTGTGACAATAGTAGCTATTTCTATTATCCTTTCGCTTTCCACCTCAAGGCCTGTCATTTCTAAATCTAACCAAATTAAATTCATTTTATTTTTCATGTGATTTCCATGATTCTATAGTATTTTCAACACAATTATATCGTTTTATTCTTAGCTCTGCTTTTATTTGTTCCCCAGAATAATCATCTGCAATAAATTCACTTACTTTTATTTTTTGACAATTTTCTAATATCTTGCGCCAAAGTTTGGCTTGCTTGTATTCTGGTTTATTATCAATTCTTTCAGAATATTTAGGAAAGAACCAAGGAATATCAGGGTATTGACCAGCCAATCCTCTTCCTAATGAATCAGCTTCTGAAACCAACAACAAATCTAAAAATAACTCTGGATTTCGAAAAGCATCTGCTTTTTCCATTGTTTCAACAATATCTTGAATAGGTAATTCTAAAACTTTATGCACCTGTAAATGCAACTTAGAAACCAAAACAGCAAACTTACGTAACTTAGTTGGCACATTATATCTCAAGCATAAATTTTTTATTACATCACAGCCTAAATTTTCATGGTTAGTATGACTTGGCCAAAGCTCTTTTGCAACAACTCCTTTCCCAAGATCATGCAAAGACGCGGCAAATCGCACAGCCAAACTTTTAGATAGTTCGGCAGATCTTTTAATAACCATCAATGTATGAACACCTGTATCTATTTCTGGATGATAAAAAACAGTAGCTGGAACACCAAATAACCTATCAATTTCTGGAAATAACTGTTGCAAAGCACCACATTCACGTAAAGTACAGAAAAAAATCTCAGGGTTTTCTTCAAGCAAACTCTTACGCCACTCTTGCCACACTCTCTCCTTAACTAATGATTGTAATTCTCCATTTGCAACAATTTCACGCATTAATTTTTTAGTTTCATCAGCAATTTTAAATCCTAAATAATGGTAACGCGCTGCAAATCTTGCAACACGCAGCAAACGTAGTGGATCTTCAACAAATGCATCAGAAACATGTCTTAATAATCTGTTTTTCAGATCTTTTTGTCCACCATATGGATCTATTATAACCCCATCATCTCGCATTGCCATTGCG
>JAUIBC010000060.1 GCA_030427555.1 Gammaproteobacteria bacterium
TGAAAGTTCTTCTATGCATAATCCATAGTCGCAAGCAATTTGACGTAAGGAATGCATCCGCTTATCATCTCTATTTTTATTTAATATTATTTTTTGAATTCTTTCTGGTGATTTATTTAAAAGCATCATTACAGCATTGATGCCATAGATTAATTGTATACTCATTACTCTTCTGCTAATTCAAAGTCTATTTTACGTTCATCCATGTCAACTCTTGATACTAAAACACGCATTCTATCACCAAGTCTATAAGTTTTACCACTACGCTCGCCAACTAATCTATGTTTTAATTCATCAAAAATATAATAATCTCTGTTTAAAGAAGTTACATGTATTAAACCTTCTACATAAACTTCATCTAATTCGACAAAAAGTCCAAAGCCAGTAACCGATGATATTTTACCATTAAAAACTTGTCCAAGTTTATCTTGCATGTACTCACATTTTAACCAAGCAACTACGTCTCTAGTAGCATCATCTGCTCTTCGCTCAGTAAATGAGCAATGTCGACCAAGGGCGCTAATTTCTTCTTTAGTATAATGAAATTTATCATCTTCTTGCTTATCTAGAAGAAACGCGACTGCGCGGTGAATCAATAGATCAGGATAACGGCGAATTGGTGAAGTAAAATGAGTATATGCAGAATAAGCCAAGCCAAAGTGTCCTTCATTGTTTTCCGTATATTCAGCCTGTTTTAAAGACCTTAACATAACCATTTCAATCAAGTGTTTTTCTGGACGTTCTCCTATTCCTGCTAGAACTTTCTCGAAATCTTTGGGGTTTGGTTGTTTTCCGCCTCCAAGTTTTATGCCAAATTCGTGCAAGAATTGACGTAGATCAATAATTTTTTCTGCCGCTGGGGCTTTATGTACTCTATATAGTGATGGTATTTTTGCTTTTAATAAAAACTTAGCAGTAGTTAAATTTGCAACTAACATACATTCTTCAATTAAACGATGAGCATCTCCTCTTAATAGCGGCACTATCTTTTTTATTTTTCTATTTTTATCAAATTCAATTTTAGTCTCAGTAGTATCAAACTCCATGGCACCTCGCTTAAAACGTGCCTTGGCTAATACTTTATATAATTTATGCAACGCGGATATGTTTTCCCATATTGTTTCATATTCTTGGTCTGGTTTCTCGGCTTTTAGCCAATCACTGACTTGGGTATAAGTTAAGCGTGCTTGCGAGTGGATTACAGCGCGCATGAATCTTGAGCGAGTGACTTTACCTTCTTCAGAAATACTCATCTCAATAACCATACACAATCTATCAACTTTAGGATTTAATGAACAAATTCCGTTTGATAAAGCTTCAGGTAGCATAGGTACAACTTTGCCAGGGAAATAAACTGAGTTACCGCGTCGTTCACTTTCTTTATCTAATGCTGAACCAAATCGCACATAATGGCTGACGTCTGCTATGGCTACATATAATTGATAACCGCCTTGAGATCTTTCTTTACAAAAAACCGCATCATCAAAGTCTTTGGCATCTTCGCCATCTATAGTTACAAATGGAATATTACGTAAATCTGCACGTTTAGCAATTTCTTCATCAGTGACTTGTTGTTTGATTCTAGAAACTTCTGCTAATACTGCCTCAGGCCAATCAGTTGGAATGTTATGTGATAAGATTGCAACTTCGGTTTCCATACCAGGAGCCATATGCTCTCCTAGGATATGGATTATCTTGCCAATAGCCTGATTGCGATTACTTGGGAAAGATATTATTTCAACTAGAACTATTTGTCCATTTTGAGCATCATTTTGCATATCTATAGGAATAGTAATATCTTGAGTTAAACGCTTACTATCTGGTACAACAAAACCGACACCTACTTCTTCAAAGAATCGACCAACTACGGTTGCATTAGCTCGCTCGACAACTTCATGAATCTTGACTTCTTGCCTACCTCGTCTATCAAAACCAGATCGATAAGCTAATACTTCATCCCCATGCATGACCGCGCGCATCTCTCGGCCTGGGATAACCATATCGCTTTCCCCATCTTTGGGGATAAAAAATCCAAATCCATCCGGGTGGGCATGCACTGTACCTTTAAGCAAATTTATTTTATCAAATAAGCAATATCGCCCGCATCTATCTTGCATCATTTGCCCATCACGCAACATTGCTTTTAAGCGATAACCTATCGCATCCTGTTCATTTTCACTGCGTATATTTAGAATTTTAAATAATTGTTTTTTATTAATAGGACGCCCGACATCTTCAAGAACCATTAAAATGAATTCTCGACTGGGAATAGGTTCGGCATACTTTTGACGCTCACGTTCGGCATATGGATCTTTTAACTTTTTAGTCACAAAGTATTACACTCCTAAATTTATGAAATTGAATATCCATTTCTTTCACTATATGCTGTTAATCCAGATAAATCCATACTTTCCGCTACAAAGAAAGTTCCTTTTTTGTTAGCTGGTATTTTTACATTTGGCCATTGGCATATTGCTAAAACATCTTTACAAGATATTTTTTGTTCATGTCCTGGTTTAGATTCAATACAATTGAACCTCATTTCTTGAGGTTGTTTATTTAAAAACAAGGCTGACCACATTCCAGCAGACATTTTACTAGTTAAATTAGACTGCAAATCATTACCTTGTGGTTGATGAACCAACCAAACATCGTTGCTTGCTAAATTATGTAAAAAAAGAAAAATATATTTTTCTGCTGGGATAGTCACTATATCACTTTTTATTACTACCGCAATACATCCACTAGGTAAAACCTCTTGCGTGTAACCTTTTACCATCAATAAAAATAAGATACCTAGTGTAATTATACTTTGCTTAACTAAATTAATTAACATTACTTGCATATAATTCTGGATTTAATTTTGGATCATTATACATCTTAAACTGATGATAAACTCTAAATGTTCTAGTTTTATTAACGACTTCTTGTAATAATTCATATAAGCATTTACCTAATTGCTCTTTTTGCAAAGCTATTACTTGAGATTTTTGTAAGCATTTCTCACGATGTTCTGCATTAACATCTTTGCGGATTGCTTGAAGATTCATATGATATAATTTTAACGCTAAAATTGACAGGCGATCTATAATCATTCCAGGAGTTTCTGAATTAACTTTACATTCATCAATTGGTGCTGGAGATAAGTCTCTGTATAATAACTTATCAAGTTCTTCCATTTTATTATTACGCTGCTGATTACAAGAGTCTATTTCTCTTTTTGCATTATACACAAATTCAAAACCTTTATCTTCTCTTCTAGCCTTATCTTCCGCTTGCCAAAGTTTAAAATTAAAAGCGTGGTTTTCTGCAACAACTTTTAACAAACCATCACCAATAACAGAAATACCTTTGGTATACCAATTATCAATAGAAGAGCTATGTAAGTTTAAAATATTTTCTACTAATTTAGTTATATTCATAAATAATTAATAATTCCAAAATAAAATGGTTTGTTGATTATCGTTATTTTAACAAACTAATTCACCAATTAAAATTATTATAAGACACAAAGCATTCTGTGTTACAATTGTAAGCATTGAGTGTTTCGAGAGTTATTATGGTTCCTGTTATTGCTTTGGTTGGTAGGCCAAACGTTGGTAAGTCTACTCTATTTAATCGTGTAACAAAATCTAAAAATGCTTTAGTTGCTGATTATGCGGGACTTACGCGTGATAGACAATATGGCGAGGCTACATATGAAAATAAACCATTTGTAGTAGTTGATACTGGCGGAATTGGGGTTGATGATTTGGCTGTAGACGCCCTAATGTCTAAACAATCATTGCAAGCTTTAGATGAAGCATGCCTAGTTTTGTTTATTGTTGATGCGAGAACTGGAATTACTCCTGTTGATTTAGATATAGCTGATAAATTGCGTAAGATTGATAAGGATGTAATAGTCGTTGTCAATAAAATAGACGGTTTAGATGTGGATGTTGTATGCGCAGAATTTTTGTCACTAGGATTTAGTAATATATTTGGAATATCCGCAACTCATGGTCGTGGTATTACTAAGTTATTACATACAGTATGCAAAGATTTTCAAGAAGCTATGCCAGAAGAGGATTTAGAAGGCATCATTAAAATATCTTTCATTGGTCGCCCCAATGTCGGAAAATCTACTTTAGTTAATCGTATACTAGGTGAAGAGCGAGTAGTTGTTTATGATTTGCCTGGGACTACGCGTGATAGTATAGAAGTTCCTTTTCAGCGTGATGACCAGAATTATATCTTAGTTGATACGGCTGGAATTAGAAGACGTTCTAGAGTTAATGAAAAGATTGAAAAGTTTTCAATTATTAAAACTTTACAAGCAATCAAAGAATCACATGTGTGTGTGATGGTCGTTGATGCTAAGGAAGGTTTAACCGAACAAGATTTACGATTATTAGGAACTATTATTGAGTCTGGGAAGGGGCTTGTAATAGCTGTAAATAAATGGGATGGTCTTGAAGAAGATTATAAAGAGCAAATAAAGCTTCAGGTTGGTAGACGCCTTAATTTTGCAAAATTTGCTAAGATAAAATATATATCAGCATTGCATGGCAGTGGGGTTGGCTTATTATTTAAAGATATAATACAAGCTTATCGTTCGGCAACTTTAGATTTATCTACTCCTAAGCTTACCAAGCTTATAAATGAATTAACCGCCAAACATGAGCCGCCTTTAGTTAGAGGTAGAAGAATAAAATTACGCTATGCTCATGCTGGTGGACATAATCCACCGCTTGTTGTAATTCATGGAAATCAAGTAAATTCATTACCAGATTCTTATAAACGTTACTTACAAAACTCTATAAGTGAAGAGCTTGGATTAGTTGGCACGCCGTTGCAACTTGAGTTTAAAAGTAGTGATAATCCGTTTAAAGGTAAGAAAAATACGCTAACTGATAGACAGGTTAGAAAAAGAAAACGTATGTTAAAGAAAGTTAAGAAATAATGGACTTAAATTGATCTTATTTGTAAATTTATGCTATACTACAAATGTAGCAACAAGTTACTATTGTAGGTGAATTATGGGTATTCCTATTAGGATTGATGAATCTATTTATTATGAAGCAAAAAAAGTTGCTTCTGCAGAATTTCGCTCTATTCCGAATCAAATTGAATATTGGGCCAAACTAGGTAAATGCGCGTTAGATAATCCAGATTTACCTATTGAGGTTATAAAAGACATACTTTTATCAAAACTTCAAGATAAATCATTAGCTGAACCATTTGATTTTGAGGAAAAAAGTGGGTGATATTTACGTAAAGCAAATGCCAGCGTTTAAAAAATCCTATAAAAAATTACCAAGATCTCATCAATTGATGGTTAATGATGCTATCAAAGCGGTTGTTCAAAACCCAGAGATTGGCGATGAAAAAAGAGGGGATTTATTCGGCGTCTATGTCTATAAATTTAAAATTAATCATCAAGAATTTCTTTTAGCGTATGAATGGGATTCTGCTCAACGACTTTTGTTAGCGCTTGGTGTTCATGAAAATTTTTATCGCGATCTTAAACGAAAGCAAGTGTAGGTGCTGGCTATTTAAAAGTAATTTCTTCAAGTTTTGCGTCTATTCTGGCTTTAAGAAAACTATCATTGCCTGCCATGGTTTTTGCTAATTTTAGTTTGCGTACCGCATCTTGCGTTTCTCCCTGTAAAATATGGCATTCTGCTAAGGTGAAATACGCATAACCTTTATTATTATTTTTAGCTTGCGCTCTTGCAAGTTTATTACACAAAGGGATATCACGCTTGAATTCGCGATGCCCATTTAGATATATGTTGATTGCTTTATTTATATTTTTGTTTCCAAGCAATGCATCGCCGTATTCGGATAATATCGCATAATTATCTGGATAGTTTTTATGGAGCTCAGATAAAATTTTTACGCTGTCTGCGTAATTGCCTTTTGCTTCCAGTGCATGGATCATCGCGATTTGATAAAAGAAGTTATTTGAATCTTCTTTTAAGAGAATATTTAGTTTTTGAATTGCATCATCGCTGTTTCCCATATTAATTTCAGTTAATGCATATCCATATTGACAGGCATTAATAGGGGCGCTTTTTTGGCATAGTTTTTTATAAAATTCTATAAGCTTTTTGTAGTCTTGGCTAACCTCAACCCTAATTAATTCTTTAAATAACCTATAACGCATATTATCAGGATAGTGGTTTTTTACTACTCCTATACAACGATTTTCTGCTTCGGCAATTCGGTCTTCGTCTAAAGGGTGAGTTCTTAAAAGAGCAGGGATGTTATCTGTATAATAATAGCGCGTTGTTTCTTGCATTTTTTTGAAAAAACCAGCCATGCCTCGTGGATCTAGTCCAGATTTAATTAACATGTCAATACCAATACTATCGGCTTCTTTTTCATTTGATCTAACAAAATTAATGTTGTCTTGAGAAAAACCTGACAAAGTTCCCATTATTGCCCCGGAAGCTAGGGTCGGATTAATTGCTCCAAGAGCCATTGCAGCTAACATACTTGCAAGCATCGGAATACGCATTTGCTTTTGATGTTCGAGCATCCTGTATAAATGGTGCTGGCGAACGTGCGCCATTTCATGGGCCATGACGCCTGCAAGTTCGCTTTCATTGTCACTAGCTAGAATAAGTTGACTATTAACACCAATATGGCCTCCTGGGCCAGCAAATGCATTTATTTCCTTTGATTTTACAATAAAGAAGTCTGGTTGAATTAAATTACTTGATTGTGCCAATATTTTTGCCAGGTGGTTTATATAGGATACCGCTAATAGATCGCGAATCACAGCATTTGATTGATTGATTTCTTGAACAAACTGCTTTTCTAGTTGATCTAATTCGTCATTAGAATATGCAGAGAAAGCATAGATAGTTATGGAATAGAAAAAAGTTATGCCAAATATATACCATTTGCTAACTAGCTTACAGAACACTACTAAAAACTTTAATAATTTGTTATACTTTGCATCAATAAAATGTGTGGTTGTTTTATGCATAAACAATTTTTACTCAAAGCTTTAGAGCAAGCTTTTTTAGGGCGAGGCAAGTGCTCCCCTAATCCAAGCGTTGGTGCTATAGCTGTTAAAGATAAAACTATTATAGCACAAGCTTGGCATCATGGTGCAGGAATGCCTCATGCCGAGCAGTTATTATTGACAAAATTCCCTGCGAATACGCCAGGAGTTACATTGTATGTCACGCTTGAGCCATGTAATCATTGGGGGAGGACGCCGCCATGTGTTGATGCTATAATTAAGCACGGAATTGAGAGAGTAGTATATGCATATACTGATCCAAATCCAATTGTATCTATAAATAAAACTCCTCTTTTGCTAAGAGAACAAGGTATTGAGGTAATTTATTATGAATTGGCGGAGATTACCGAGTTTTATAAAAGTTATAATCACTGGGTAGTTACTGGTAAGCCTTGGGTTACTGCGAAAATTGCGCAAACTTTAAATGGAAAAATAGCACCTTTTGGTGGTGGAAAGGTAAAGTTATCGAATACTAAGTGTGATGCTTTTACTCATGAGCAACGGTTACATAGTGATGTTATTTTAACAACAGCAACAACAATTAACATCGATGATCCACTTTTAAATGCAAGGATTAATGGTGTATCGCATGCTAAACATTTAGCAATATTAGATGCAAAGCTTAAGTTAAATATGGATTCTCAGGCACTTAATTGCGCCGAGATTTGTCATATTTTTTATGATAATAGCTTATCTGAGCCAGAAAAACAGAAAAATTGCGTGTATCATGGTTTAGAAGTACGAAATGGTAAGTTTGATTTAGCAGAAATTATTTGTCATCTAGGTAATATAGGGTATCATGACGTCTGGGTTGAAGCTGGTGGTAAATTATTTACAGCTTTACATAATGCAAGACTAGTGAATAAAACGTATTTGTATATAGTGCCTACGTTATTAGAAGATAATGCTATTGATGCCTATGTTAATGTTGGGTTATTTGATTATCCAAAGTCAATAGGTTGGCAAGCAATGGGGGATAATCTTCTGGCTATAATTGATTGGGAATAGGGCAGCCCCTATAGTTAATTTTTTGATTAAGGTTTTTGAAGTTATGACAACAAATCCTTTTAGCTCAATTGAAGATGCAGTTTCTGCAATTCAAGCTGGCAAAATGATTATCTTAGTAGATGATGAGAATCGAGAAAACGAGGGTGACTTAGTAATCGCAGCGGATCATGTTACTCCGGATGCTATAAATTTTATGGCTCGTTTTGGTAGAGGTTTAATTTGCTTGCCTATGGCTGAGCATTTAATTGCTAAACTTAATTTGCCTATGATGACTGATTCGAATCGTTCTCCCTATGGGACCGCATTTACAGTATCCATTGAGGCTGCGACTGGTGTTTCAACTGGGATATCAGCGCAAGATAGAGCGCATACTATAAAAGTCGCGATTGATCCAGCAAGTGGTCCGATGGATATTATTTCACCTGGACATATTTTTCCACTTAAAGCCCGTCAATTGGGAGTGTTAGAGCGTAAAGGTCAAACTGAAGGTAGTGTTGATTTAGTAAAGTTGGCTGGTTTAACTCCGGCGGCTGTTATTTGTGAGATTATTAATGATGATGGCACAATGAGTCGCAGAGAGCAGTTGTTAGCGTTTGCTAAAGAACATAATATACTAATGGTCTCAATTGCTGATTTAGTTGAATATAGAGTTAAAAACGAGCAATTGGTTGATGTGGTAGCGACGACTAGATTGCCTATAGATAAGCATGGTGAGTTTACCATGATGCTATTTTCTAATAAGCTTGATAATTTAGAGCACTTTGCTTTAATTAAAGAGCCTAAGGTACCAAATAAAGTTCCATTAATTAGAATTCATTCTGAATGTATAACGGGTGATGTTTTTAGATCTTTAAAGTGTGATTGTGGATCTCAGCTTGAGCAATCATTAGCATATATTGCTGCTGAGGGTGGAGTTGTAATTTACTTACGCCAAGAGGGTCGAGGAATAGGACTTGCTAATAAGCTTAAGGCTTATTCTTTGCAAGAACAAGGTTATGATACTGTTGAAGCAAATACCCACCTTGGGTTACCAGTTGATAATCGTAATTATGCGATTGCATTTCAAATTATGCGTTATTTAGGAATCGATTCTGTTAGGTTAATAACTAATAATCCACATAAAATGAGTGCAATAGAACAGCATGGTATTAAAATAGTTGAGCGGGTGCCTGTTGTTGTTAAAGCAACATCTGAAAATTACGTTTATCTTAAAACCAAACAAGAAAAGCTTGGTCATATGTTGTCAATTGGAGATAATAATTAATGCGTATACAAGCTGAGTTAGGTTCAGCGCCTAAAGATTGCCGTGTTGCTATCGTAGTTAGTCTTTTTAATTTAGAAGTTACTACAGAATTATTAAATGGTACTTTAAAGCGTTTAATGGAATTAGGTGTTGCAGAACAAAATATTTTGATTTTGGAAGTGCCTGGGGCGGTGGAAATACCGTTTGCAATTAGGCGAGTTTTACAAGCACATAATTTTGATGTTGCAATTGCTTTAGGAGCGGTAATTAGGGGCGAGACTTCTCATTATGACTATGTTTGTCAACAAGTAAGTAATGGTGTCCAACAAGTTTCATTAGAATTAGATACTCCAGTTATTTTTGGAGTTTTAACAACTGAAAATTTAGCTCAAGCCTTAGATAGGCTCGGCGGAGCGCATGGCCATAAGGGCGAAGATGCTGCTGATGCCGCGCTTTCTATGTTAGAGGTTTTGGCAAAGATCTAGATCAGGTAAGTTTATGACAAAATACATTTT
>JAUIBC010000061.1 GCA_030427555.1 Gammaproteobacteria bacterium
ATGTTAGTGGGTAATGCTATATATTGCACATGATTTTGAATACACCTTAGGCGTTAGTGCGCTTACCATGCTGGGAGCATTGTTTTTTGAAAAATGTATTATGCATTATAACCTGATTAAGAGAGCAGAATTGCTGATCATGGGAGCCGAACAAGATTTAGAATATGAAGAAAAAGAAGGTTTCAGCGATTTTGCAAATCAATCACGAAAATTCATTGCGATCGTCAATACAGCACAAAAGGTTCACATATTAAAACTTAAAGGATTATTTGAGGGTTTTAGACAGTTTTGTTCGGATGAAAACCTTGATAGTGAAAATATTTTGAAAACTATACCTGTAGAAGTCTGCTGTCATGATTTAGATGCCTTGCTTATGAGTGATATTCAAACCGACTCACAGTATACAAACCAAGTTAAAGATTTCTTTTTTGAGCATTGGCACCTTTGACTTAACCAACCATCCCAATTGGTTGCAAAATGTAACTAAAAGTGTTATATTTTGCATCTACAAGGGATAAAATATGAATATAAACCATTTTATAACAGACTTAACTGCCAAAGGCTATTGCTGCTTTACCTATCCCCAAGTAAAAGAGGCATTAGCTGTATCAGATATTGCAGTAAGGGCGGCCTTGCGACGCTTAAAGCAAAAAGGTGAATTAGCCCATCCTCTAAGTGGTTTTTACGTCATAGTACCTCCAGAATATAGAGTTTTAGGGTGCAGACCCGCTGAGCATTTTATTCATGAGCTTATGGAGTTTATTAATGCACCTTATTACGTTGGCTTATTAAGTGCCGCACAATATCATGGCGCCGCACATCATCGCCCCCAACAATTTCAAGTCATTACTACTCAAAAAAAACGACCAATTATCTGTGAACGTATAAAAATAGTTTTCATTACTAAAAAAAATGCAGAACAAACTCCAACTCAAAGCTTTAACACCTCTCAAGGCGCTATAGTAGTATCCACCCCCGAAGCTACCGCTATGGATATGGTAAGTTATCCTAATCGTTGCGGTGGTTTAGATAATGTCTTAACTGTGCTAAATGACTTAGTAAAAAAAATGGATGCTGATAAATTACAAAAGCTTACATCTACTGCAGAGGAAATTACCTGGGTACAACGGTTAGGGTTTCTACTGGATTTAATTAAGGCAAATCATTTATCTGATATCTTGCATCAGTCTCTTGAAAATCATCGTGTACGTGCACGCCTATTAGTAGCTCCCACTAAAACACCCCCTGCACTTGAAAAACTTGCTGCAAAGCTAGGAAAAAATAAAAACTCATCGTCATATAAAGTTAAAAATGATAAGTGGAAATTGATTATCAATAAAAAATTGGAATTAGAAAGATGATTGCGAATGCGTATCTAAATGAATGGCGACAAACAGTGCCTTGGTCAGATAATAAAATGGTTGAGCAAGATTTAATAATTAGCCGATTATTAGTAGAATTATTTAATCACCCCAAAATTTCTGATTCTCTCGCTTTTCGCGGGGGTACAGCAATTTACAAATTATTCGCCTCTCACCCTATTCGCTACTCTGAAGATATTGATCTCGTGCAAATTAAAGCAGAACCCATAGGTGATACTGTAACTGCCATTAGAAGTATTGTAGACCCAATGCTTGGCGAACCCGAAAGAAAAAGATCTAAAAAAACATTCACTTTGACTTATGATATTTTAGCTGAGGGCGAGTCTGAGCCACAAAAATTGAAAATTGAAATTAATACACGCGATCATTTCTCTGTTTATGGCTTAAAACATAACGATTTCACTATCAAATCCAGATGGTTTTCGGGGGAATCAAAGATCTTAAGCTACGAATTTGATGAGCTCCTTGGCACTAAAATACGAGCATTTTATCAACGTGATAAAGGTCGTGATTTATTTGATCTCTGGTTCGCTCTTCAGCAAGAATATTTTGACCCTAAAAAGGCAGTGCTTGCTTTTGTTAAGTATGTGAAAAAAGAAAATAAAAATATTACTCGTGCAATGTTTGAAATGAATTTCGCTGAAAAGTTAAATTCTGGCTCTTTTAGCCAAGATATTAGCCCACTATTAGCACCCAATATTCAATGGGATTTTGAAAAGGCTGCGATAGAGGTGTTTGAACAAATTATTCATCTTATTCCTGGTAAACCATGGAAATCTAATATAGCAAATAAAGAGGAAACATGAAAAATATGAATGAGCAGCTAATAATAAATGAACTACTTGCTGACTACAAACAACGGTAAATTTAAAGGTAAATCAAATGAACTATCAAATAATTTATGAAACCAATCCAAAATCAGAAGATATACAAATATTAAATGATGGCATCATGGAACAAGCCAAACAAAAAAAAGGAATGAAGCAACTCGATTTTTTTGCTTTTTTTATCCGTGATGAAAATGGAAAAATTATTGGTGGATGCAGCGGCGATAACATGTATGGCGGCTTATATGTTGGCCAACTATGGGTAACTGAATCATTACGCGGCAATGGCTATGGCACTCAGTTAATGCAAAAAGCGGAAGCCTTGGCAAAAGAAAGTAAATGTAATTTTATTGCGGTGAATACATTTGACTGGGAAGCGCTGGATTTTTATAAGAAGCTCGGATTTTACGTGGAGTTTGAACGTAAGGGCTTTGATAAGAATTCAATATTTTATTTTCTAAGAAAAGATTTAATATGAAATCATCAACAATTAGCTTCAAACCACTTCAGGTAGTGCATTAAATCAGTTGTTCATGTAATATTCTGCTTTTTTCAAGGAATGAAAGCATGGCTGTTGTGGAAGTAAATTGCGTTGCATGTGGAAGCAAGAAAGTAATCAAACATGGGCAAACAGAGGCCGGAGATCAACGTTATCGCTGCAAAGAAAGTGGTTGCGGAAAAACGCAAAAAATAGAACGGAAATTTTTAACCTTTCGAACACGTATTAAGCGCTTAGCTAGGAAAACAATTTGCTTTTCCAAATCTGAATGGATGCATGATATTGTAATAGGCCTTTTCATCAACCGCTTCGAGTTTGAAAGAAATGTTTGAAAACAGATTTGAAGCACTACCCTTTAATCTTAAGATCAGTCATGTTGGTTACCAGTGAGCATAGTTGCAGGAATTATACTTTTTATTTTGTAGTTCCGCGAGAAAGTTGTTGCGCAAGAGCAGCAGGGTAGCACGAAAATAATTCGTTTAATTTACGACCTTCTGCTCTCTTGTATCTTGCTGATTTTTAATTCTTTTCTGATGCCGTTGCGCGGAATCGAACCGCAGACCTATTGATTACGAATCAATAGGTCGTGGATTTTACCATTTCATCTAGAATTTTAAATATAATATTACTAGCAGATGATACTCCCAGTTTATCCATCTCTTTAATTGAATTTTCGGAGTTATCTTTACATTCTTGAATAGACTTTAATAAAGTATCTTGATTTAAATCAGCTTCGTTTATTACTACGCTTATACCTTTTTTTGCAAAAAAATTAGCATTTTGAATTTGATCCCCTCTACTTGAATTACTAGATAAAGGGATTAATACATGTGGCTTTTTAAAAGCTAATAACTCACACAATGAGTTGGCGCCAGAACGGGAAACTACAATATCACTAGCCGCAAGTAAATCTGCTATTTCTTCATTAGCATATTCTATTTGATAATAAGCATGATGATTTTTCAAACTGTCACATATATTGTTCTTACCACATATATGAATAACTTGATAGTTCTTTGTTAACTTTTCTAAAGAATCACGAATCACTCTATTAATAACCACAGAACCTTGACTACCACCTATCACTAATAAACACGGCTTAAGTGTATCAAATCCACATAATTCCAAAGCCTTATCTTTTGAACCATTGAACAATTCTCTACGAATAGGAGTACCTGTAACTTGAACCTTACTTTGGTGTTTAATATATTTTTTGGTCTCTTCAAAGTTCAAACAAATCTTACTTGCAAATGGAAAACTTAATCTATTTGCAAGTCCTGGCGTCATATCTGACTCATGAATCACAATTGGAATACGCCTTAAATATCCAGCTATAACAACAGGCAAGGAGACAAAACCGCCTTTAGAGAAAATAACATTTACCTTAAGTTTACGTAGAAGATTATGGGCTTGGATAACACCGAGTAAAATATTGAAAGGATCTAAAAAGTTTTGCCAACTAAAATATCTTCTTAATTTGCCGCAACGTATTTTATAGTAAGGAATACCATGAGATTCTATTATGTTTTTTTCAACGCCATTTATAGAGCCAATATAATCTACGTCCCAATTATTGGAAAACAAAATTTCCAATAACGCAAGATTAGGAGTAACGTGCCCAGCCGTACCACCACCAGTTAATACTATACGTATTTTCGTCAATTTCTATTCCATTATTAATAAGCTCAAATCTATCGCTTGCACTGATTTAGTAAGCGCCCCAACTGAAATATAATCCACCCCTGTCGCAGCTATTGCAGCAATACTATCTAAATTTACATTGCCAGAAAACTCAAGTTCAATAGGCAAATTACCTCGTAATTCTATAGCTTGCTGCAACATTGATAAGTCAAAATTATCTAGTAAAATTCTATCTACATTTAAAGATAAAGTTTGAGTCAATTCTTTGATAGATTCAACTTCAACCTCTAAAAATAAATTTGGATGTTTCTTCTTTGCATAATCGACAGCTTTAGCAATTGAACCACAGGCTGTAATATGATTTTCTTTAATTAAATACGCATCATACAAACCCAAACGATGATTTTCCCCACCGCCACACTTAACAGCGTATTTCTGCGCATGCCTAAGACCAGGAATAGTCTTTCTTGTATCAAGAAGCTTAGTTTTACAACCTGAGAGTTTTTTTACATAAGTATAAGTCTTTGTTGCAGTACCCGATAAAGTCTGTAAAAAATTAAGTGCCGTACGTTCCGCAGTCAATACCGCTTTTACTGGGCCGTGAATTACACATAACTTACTAGGCTCTGCAAGCCACATACCATCATGTACTTGCCAACTAATATCTATATGAGAGCTTACCTCTTTAAATACACAATTAACCCAAGATATACCACAAACTAACATTGCTTCTCGAGAAATTATTTGCGCTGTAACAACATGGTCTTCTGCCAATAATTCCGCGGTTACATCACCTGAACCTATATCTTCTTGCAAAGCACGAATAACATCAGCTTTTATATTACCTAAGTACATTTGATTATGACCTACTAACTTGCATTATTTACATAACGTTTTTTCATTAAATATGGAGTCAAAATTGTTGTTACAACTATCATTAAAATAACACTTGTAAACAATTTATCATTAATAACCCCAATACTCTTACCAACAGATGCAAAAATCAAACCAACCTCACCTCGTGGCATCATCCCAATGCCAATTAACAACCGATCATCTTTTTTATGCGCCCCTAAACCACTTGCAACCTTACCAATTATCGCAATTATAATTAAAACTATCGCCATCATTAAAACATGTAAATCTCCAAATGTTTCTATGCGCACTTGTATACCAATAATCATAAAAAACAATGGCGCAAAAATTGCTTCGAATGGAACCATTAAATTTTTAATGCTCAACGGGCTTTGCAACTCTTTTTCTCTCGTTTCAAAAAAACCATCATGTAGAATAATTCCAGCAACAAAAGCTCCTATTATTGATGACATTTGTACAAGGGTCGCAAGCCAAGAAAAACCCATAACGAAAATGAAACTTATTAACAGCTTTGATTCCCAAGGATCTAAAAAATCAGAATGTTTTATCATTTTACGTAAAATTATCGGGCCAACTAATAATGCCATAGGAAAGAAAAGCAACGACATAACAATAATTTTTGCAATACCAAAAAAATCTACTGTATGATTAATAACCATACCGCTTGCAACTGCCAGAAGTACCAGGCCTAATACATCATCAATCATGGCAGCGCCAAGAATAGTTTTAGCTTCACGAGTATTTAATTTTTTTAAATCCTTAAGAACACGCGCTGTTATCCCAACACTAGTTGCAGCAAGTGTCGCCCCAATAAATAACGCCGAACTACCATCAGAATTAGGAATAAATGTATAAACAAATAAAACTCCAAGTAATATAGGCGCTAAAACTCCAATGATAGCAACAGATAAAGCTTCTTTACCGGTTTTTTGCAACTCTGTAAGAGAACTCTCTAAACCAACCATAAATAATAAAAATATAACGCCGTAGCGAGATAAGCTATCAACTACATATGTAATTTTTACATAGTTATTTCCATTTGGGCCACTTAGCGCTTTATATAGTTGCTGTGCATAATGGTGATCATTAATAACTGAATTTACTGCGTCCTGTCTATTAGTCCCTTCAAGAACTTTTTGTACTATTGCAAATACTGAAGGGCTATCACGCAATATATACATTATTTCCATGCCCGAGAAATATAAAACGTTACCTAATAGCACCCCCATTAAAAGCTCACCCAGAACTCCAGACTGATTAAAAAGCCTAGCTACATATCGACCTATTATTCCAAAAAATAATAGTAAAGTCCCCCAAAGAATTACTCCACCAGCAGGATCAAGGTGCCCCTCAGACATTTTCTTTCCTTTTATCTAAACTTCCCAAAAATAAACAAGTATCAACCACTGAATCAGAATTTAAAGAAATGCTACTTATTCCTTCTTGCATTAACCATTTAGCAAAATCTGGATGATCCGATGGCCCCTGACCACAAATTCCAACATATTTATGTTGCTCTTTACAAGCCACTATAGCCAAATGTAACAACGACTTAACTGCCGGATCACGTTCATCAAATTGTTCAGCAACCAAACCAGAATCTCTATCTAATCCCAAAGTTAATTGAGTTAAATCATTAGAACCAATTGAAAAACCATCAAAATATTCAAGAAACTCTTTAGCAAGCAAAGCATTAGATGGTAACTCACACATCATAATAATTCTAAGACCATCCTTACCACGCTCAAGTCCATGTTTGGCTAAAACGTTAATAACATTTTTTGCTTCAGATATTGTACGTACAAACGGAATCATAATTTCAACGTTACGCAACCCCATATCTTCTCTAACACGCTTTATAGCCATACACTCAAGAGCAAAACAATCGGAAAAATGCGATGCTACATAACGTGATGCGCCTCTAAAGCCAAGCATTGGATTCTCTTCATCTGGCTCATATAAATTCCCACCAACTAAATTGGCATATTCATTAGATTTAAAATCAGAAAGTCTAACAATAACAGGTTTAGGATAAAAAGCAGCAGCTATTGTTGCAACACCTTCTTTTAATCTTTCAATATAATATTCAACTGGAGAAGCGTAGGCTGCGGTTTTCTTAGAAATAAAAGACTTTAATTTTGAATCAGTTAATTGCTCAAATTCTAACAATGCTTTAGGATGAATGCCTATAGTGTTAGATATTAAAAACTCAAGCCTCGCAAGCCCAACACCAGCATTTGGGATAGATTGAAAATCAAAAGCTCGTTCAGGATTACCAACATTTAGCATAACTTTAACTGGTAATTCTGGCATGTTATCAACATTTAAACATGTCTTTTCAAATGGGATAATTCCAGAATAAATATAGCCATTCTCACCCTCAGCACAACTTACAGTTACATCACTACCATCAGTAATAACTTTAGTTGCATCACCGCAACCAACAACTGCAGGTATCCCTAATTCTCGAGCAATAATAGCTGCATGACAGGTTCTGCCACCACGATTGGTTACAATTGCTGAGGCACGTTTCATGATAGGCTCCCAATCAGGATCTGTCATGTCCGCAACCAATACATCACCTTTTTTAACTTGATGCATATCATTAATATCTAAAATAACCCTAACTCTGCCTTGGCCTATTTTCTGACCGATACTACGCCCTGTGCATAATACTTCTCCACGCTCAGATAAGGCATATCTTTCCAAAATTTGTTTACTATTACGACTTTCGACTGTCTCGGGACGAGCTTGTACAATATATAATTTACCATCAATCCCATCTTTAGCCCACTCAATATCCATAGGACGGCCATAATGTTTTTCGATTAAAATTCCATATCTAGCCAACTCTTCGGCTTCTTCATTGCTCAAAGAAAACTGCAACTGTTTATCTGTTTCAACCTCTACAGTTTTTACATCATCGGCCTCGCAATAAATCATTTTATTAAGTTTTGAACCAAGGTTGCGCCTAACTACTGCATGCTTACCTGCTTTTAACGTTTCTTTATGGACATAATACTCATCTGGATTTACGGCTCCTTGAACAACCAACTCACCTAAACCATAAGATGAAGTAATAAATACAACACCTGCAAAACCAGACTCAGTATCTATGGTAAACATAACACCACTAGCTGCCAAATCACTTCTTATCATTTGTTGCACACCAACTGATAAAGCCACATCACTATGTGCAAAATTATTATGTACTCGATAAGATATTGCTCTATCATTATATAAAGACGCAAATACTCTCTTAATAGCAGTTAATACAGACTCTATTCCATGTATATTTAAATAAGTTTCCTGCTGCCCAGCAAACGATGCATTAGGTAAATCTTCCGCGGTGGCTGATGATCGCACCGCTACGCTAATATTTTCTTTACCAATTTGTGTAATTAATTCAGCATAAGACGATCGAACATCCTTTTCAAAATCAGGTAAAAAAGGCATGTCAATTATCCAATCACGAATAGTTTTCCCGACTTTTGCAAGCTGATTAACATCATCGACATCTAATGAACTAAGTAACTCATCGATTCTCTTATCAAGATTATTTTGGGCAAGAAACTTTCGAAAAGCCGATGCCTACTTCGAAAACTATGCAGTAATAACTTATGCTCATCCTGTGAGTGTGGTTCGTGGAGATAAATATATTTAGCTGAATTGCTAAGAAACTATACCTGTATTTTATCCTGTCTCACTCTCAAAATGCCCCTTATCGTGCTTAAAGAGGTTTTTTTGGAAACGCTTTGAGAAGCGGTTTCATTCCGGGGTTTTGTATTAATATATCGTTAAAAAGATGTTTTTTTACGGATTCGGTACCGCTTTTTTATAGTCATCAACCAATCATAGACAAGCGCAGATAGCTTGATAGACGTTAACTATGCATAAAAAGGGTAGAAAAGTCCCGAAATTAGACTTGTCAAAATCAAGACGGCAACACTGTGAAATTGATCACACAAAAATAACAGGAAAAGAGAGCCGATTGAAATTATTCATCAATTAATTCATCAACTAATAGAGAACAATGAAATCCTACGCTAGATATATCATCCCAATGTTTGTTTTAATGTTGGCATCAAGTGTGCCATCGTTTGCGCAATTCACTACTTATCTTCGATTAGTAGAGTTAGAACCATACACAGAGATTAACATGAATGTAGACTCAGAAGTTATTCTTCTGAAGAGCACCAGAGATCATATTACTTTCTCCGGTGATTCCACATTCATCGCTTCTATCAATGTTACTCAGAACGACAGCGTTCTTTCGTTTAATTACGAGAAAGAGCCTGAAGACAAACTGATTCGTGTAGTGATCGAATACAAAGACATTAGCTCTGTGACCACTGGTGGAAACGGAACCTACTATTTCCACAAACTAAAGCAGGACAATCTTGCGATCCGTAACCCACACGCGAAAGTTCACCTCAATGGTGATGCAGAAAACCTGACGCTTGTTTCTGTTGACGGTATCAATGATGTAACCTCACTGAATGCAGATAAAATGTTTGTTCAGATCGGTGAGAAAGCAACCCTTATC
>JAUIBC010000062.1 GCA_030427555.1 Gammaproteobacteria bacterium
TGTAGGAGCGAAAGAGATTTTTACTTTTATTGGAAATATTATTCCCAAAGAAATATCGAATAAAAGCACATTTTTTCAGCAAAGAGCCGAAAAAGAATCAGATACAAGGGATAATTCCACATATAAACAACAGTTGTTAATAACAAACTATTGATTGTAAATAACAATTGTGTCAATGTGGTCAGACTCGATTGATTTTTCCTGATTTATCTTATTGAGAAATAATACTTAAAGAAGTAGAATCAAAGACTCGCAACATGGAAGAAAAATGTCAAGACAACCAAGATATATAATGCCAGGTGTTTCTCAGCATATAATACAAAGAGGTAACAATCGCAGTGTAATATTTAAGAATGAAAGAGATTATCTTTTTTATTTGGAAAAATTATATGAATCAATGAAAGAATATGATCTCCATATCCATAGTTACATACTTATGACAAATCACGTCCATTTGCTTGTAACCTCAAATTGTGAAAATAGCATTAGTAAAATGCAACAATTTGTTGGTCGATATTATGTTCAATATTTTAACTATAATTATAATAGAACAGGTACTTTGTCGGAAGGTAGATATAAAGCAATTAAAACATAACAATCTATAAAAGCACACTTACAATTAATTATATAGAGCTTTTGGCTGCAGGAGTAATGTAACGGCCAACCAACTTAAGGACTATCAAATTCTCCAAAGTATATAATAACCGATTATCTATAAATGAGAACCAATATAAGTAATGACGAGTTTGTACGGTATAAAAAATATCAGATTTGTGATTGTATAAACAAATAAACTCATATTCGTTAATCCATACACGTAATTTACCATAGAACATGGCAAAAAAGGTGTTAAACGAGATACAACAAGAGCTTTCCATCCAAATGATTCCAGCTGACTCAGCCATTTAGCTAATAGTCTATTTTTGCTACTTGGAAACCAAGAAAAACCGAAATATCGACTTATCATGAAAGCAATAGATGCGCTTACTACAGCACAAAATAAAGTTATTAAAAAGCCATAATAAAATCCAAACATAGCGCCTGATGCAAGAACGATAGGTTCGATAGGCAAGAATAATAATACAGTAAAACAATAAAGCACGAAAAATCCAATCAATGCATAAGCACCTAGCCCTTGAACCCATTGAATTAACATTCGCATATAACTATGTAGTTCCCATGACAACAAACCAACTGCAATAAAGATAAAAACTAATCGAAGCCATTTAGGATGTCCTAAACTGAAGGTAAACATTTTATGCATACTCTAATTCCGACACATTAAAAAAACTCAGATTACCATCATTAAAACGTAAATTATATGCCTCAGAAGTGGGTCAAAAAATTAAGATCAATGGGGTCAGACTCGATTGATTACCTCTTTGTTTTCGTTTATTTTAACAAATTGGTGGCCGAAAAATTAGGGGAAGATTATAAAATATTTCGTCTTTATCCCAAAGCTATAAATGATTTGGAGAATATCTATTTATATAGTGCTCGTGAATTTGGTCTTCAGAGGACAGAAGATTATATTTTGGCGATTGAATCAAGCTTTCAATATCTTGCGAACGATCCGTTGATTTCTAGGAAGTGTGATTATATCCATCAAAATCTACGTGCATTTAATGCAGGATCTCATGTAATTTTTTAAAAATAACTGATTATGGAATCGCAGTGATTCGTGTTTTACATCAGTCCATGGATTTTAACAGACATCTTTAAAAACGAAAAAGGATAGCAGGGTCATCAATGGGGTCAGACTCTGAAGTATCTTCAGTTTTATTGAAAAAAATATCAATAAAAACAAAAAGATAAACTTTTTTAAAAAAACTAGTGACAAGCATAGCAAGACATGATCAAATTTGGCTTCGCAAAAAATCAAATAAGGATAGTCAAGCTATGCATGTAAGTAAGATTTTACAGAAATTATTATTAAACGCAATTCATAAAACACGAATACAAACATTAGAAGTCCTTTTGACAGGCTTAATTAATTCAAAAGTGATGAAATTAACTAATTTGGGTCGGTCCATACCTACTAAAGGTAAAGAACGCTCAGGAATATTGAGAGTTGATAGATTTTTAAGGAATAGTTTTTTTCAAAAACGATCAATTAAGATATATGCATGTATAGCCTCGTTTGTTATTGGTAATAGGGAAACTCCGGATATTATTGTAGATTGGTCTAGTTTGCCAAATAGTCATTACATTAATGAAAATGGCGAACACTGCGTATTACGAGCATCTCTTTCTGCTGCAGGTAGGGCTATTACACTTTATGAGGAAGTTCATCCCAAATCACTAGAAGGTAATCCTAAGACACATGCAATTTTTTTGAAAAATTTACAATCAATTTTACCCAAAAACTGCACGCCTTGCATTATTACAGACGCTGGATTTAAGACTCCATGGTTTCAAAAGGTTATATCTTTGCAATGGAATTATATTGGCCGCGTTGCATGCGGAACCTCTTGTTTTGATGATGGAAACGGATTTTGTAGTGTTAGAAATTTATTTAGTTTTGCTACTAATGTTCCTAAGTTTTGTGGTTCATATATTTTAACTAAATCAAATAAATTAAAAACTAATTTTTATATTTACAAAGAAAAACCCAAAGGCAGACACAAACTGACGAAAACTACCACCAAAAAAATTTCTAAAGATAAAGATTCTAGAAAATATGGTAAATCGCATCGAGAACCATGGGTTCTCGTTTCTTCACTGGTAGAAAATAATGCTGCAAAAATAATAACAAAATACAAATATAGAATGACCATAGAAGAAAATATAAGAGACACTAAATCTGTAAATTACGGACTTAGCATGAACCAAAATCAAACAATAAAACCAGAGAGATATATAGTTTGGCTAATGTTGGCTGCATTAGCCAGTGTGATTGCATGGATTATAGGATTTATGGCTGAGAAAAATAAATTACACTTTGATTTTCAAGCAAATACTTGTAAAAACAGACGTGTTTTATCTTTTTTTTATTTAGGATGCCAAATAATTAGAAAAAAAATTCCTCTCCAAATTGATCTTAATGAAGTACAAGCTTTGGCTTGGGGAGGAACTTAGTATGATTGTACAAAAAAAGGTGAAGATCCCTCAGGGCCAAGGCCCAACCTACCAGCGAAATTTATGTCGTTTTAAAAGAACCGCACCCATAAATAATATGTTAATGTAATAACCACAAAATCAAGTTTTATATTACAGTAACATTTTCTGCCATTGCCCCACATACGGCAGATTCAACACAACCACATAATGTATGAGCTAAGATAATATGTAGCTCTTGAATTGTACTTGTTTGTTCCCCAGGAGCTATTACACAATAGTCCGCCAAACTTTTTGCATCTCCGCCATCACGCCCACAGAATACGATACTTGGAATATTTATTTCACGACAGACGTGCAAGGCTTGTAAAATATTTTGTGATTTGCCAGAAGTTGTTATCCCCAAAAATATATCTAGATTTGTCGCTTTACCTAATAGTTGGCGGGCAAACACTAAGTCATACCCATAATCGTTGCCAATAGCTGTTATTATTGAAGTATCAACTGTAAGAGCCTCTGCTGGTAAAGGTACTCTATCTCTGGCAAGTTTACTAACAAATTCCGCAGCCAAATGTTGGGCATCAGCAGCGGATCCGCCGTTACCAGCAATATACAAGCGTCCGCCTTGCTTATAACGAGTAATAACGGCTTGCACAGCCGCAGAAAACTCTGTTAATACTTCATCATTGTTTAATAATTGTTGCTGTGCTTTATGAGAAGATTCTATATTTAACTTAAGTTGTACAACAGGTTCCATACCATTTCCTTGTATTAATTAGTCTTTAATATTCTCCATATTTCTATGTTTCTTCTCAGTTAAAACTAAGCTTGCCCGAAAATAATCAGTTGGCACTCCAATATCAATAAATGTTGTATCAAACTGTACTCCAAAAATATTGCGTTTTGCTGCGTGAATACTTGGTAGAATTTGATCTTCAAAAGAAATTGGTGCCATTTGTAACTTTCTGAAGCTTGCAAAAATATCAACGTTCTTTACCCAATATACGCCACCGCTTGCTAAGTGATAATCTAAACTTGTTGATTTATTTTTCAAACAAGTAACTCGACTTGTTTTATCAAGTTCTACTGCCATATATCGCTCTTTATCATTGGTAGGAAATAATGAAAAGGTAAAATCAGAGTCATTTTCATTGGCAAAATTTATCAGCCTTGGCAAATCAACTGTGAAATATGTGTCACCGTTTAGCAATAAAAAAGGTTTATCTTTATGCAACTTATCTAAAGCAAGTAATAAACCTCCGCCTGTACCTAAAGGGCTGGTTTCTATGGTGTAATCAATTTTTGCGCCATTATATTCATGACCAAAGTACTCAAGGATCATTTCATGCTTATAACCAACCGATAAAACAAAGCTAGTTACCTCTTGGCTAATCCAATAATCCATTTGATAAGCTAAGAATGGTTTTCCTTGAATAAGAGCCATTGGCTTTGGGCGATCATTTACTACAGATCTCAATCTTTTACCAAGGCCACCAGCTAAAATTATTGCTGTGTGAGACATAGTAATTAAGCTACCTCGTATTCTTTCGTCACTGAATTTAATACTTCACAGATCTCATCAACTTCATGTTCTGCAAGATCTGGAAAATTTCCTAAATAAAATCCATAAAAATGGACATGTTCTGTTACCGGGAATTCTTTATGATGATCTTTAGGAACAATGCCATTTAAATATGGTTGGCGTATTTGGTTTCCACCACCAGCGCTACCACGTCTAAATTCAATTCCAGCAGCACGCATTGCTTGCATCAGTTTTTCAACTAACTGATTATCAGAGTTCTTAAGGATAATATTAAATGCGTAATTGCTTGCACCTTCTATTTTAAAATCTGTTTGATAGATATTTTTATCAATTTTATTTAAAAATCTTTTAAGATTTTCGGTTCTTATATTTACATTTTTATCTAATCTTTTTAATTGTGATAATCCGAGTATTGCGCCAATTTCTGTATTGCGCACATTATACGCAGGGTAAGCAAAAATGAAATCTGGATTTAATTCTGGATTTTCTGTTTGAAACTTAAGTTTAATGGCCTCATCATTTGCTTCACGAACCATGCCATGAGAACGTAACATTCTTGCTTGTTGGTATACGTCATAGTCGTTTGTACAAATCATTCCACCTTCAATCGTACTCATATGATGCGCATAGTAATATGAAAAATTAGAAATCCAACCAAAGCTACCTAGACGTTTTTGATTATGTGTAGCACCATGAGATTCACAAACATCTTCAATAAGCGGGATATTTCTTTTTTCAAGCTCATCTAATAGCTCATCAGTCAAACCATCAAAACCTTGTACATGAGTTAAAAATACAGCTTTGGTTTTATCAGTAATTTTAGCTAGAATTTGTTTAGGATCCATAGATAAAGTACGTGGATCAATATCTACAAAAACTGGGGTAAATCCATTTTGTAAAACAGACGCAATATCCGAAACCCAAGCAAGAGGAGGAACTATAACTTCACCTCCATTTGGATTATGAATTTTTAAAATAGCCATTGTTAATAGATTCGCCGACGCGCCTGAGTTTACAAAAACACTATATTTAACTCCTAACCACTCAGACCATTGCTTTTCAAATTCACGCACTTTTGGCCCATTAGTAAGAATAGGGTCATCTTGCTGTAAATGTTCTATAACTGCGTTTAAATCTTCACGTAGAATATTATTTCTCATCAACGGATATTTCATATCTTTCCCTGGTTTGCATAAATTTTATAACTTTTTGGGTCACAATATCTGTCCCAATTCCTACTTGTTCGTGTAGCTCTTCGCGACTACCAAGCTCAAATCTATAACTGCCTTCAACACCTATGTTTAAATATTTTAAGGTTAAATCATGTTGTGCTAACCAATCGAAAAGTTTCGCATCTAAGCCGCCACGCCCTTTAAAACCCTCTTCAAGACTTACAAGATTAGGATATTTATTAAGCTCAGCATATAATGCATTGCTATTAAAATTAGTTAGGTCAAACATATCAATTACTGTTGTGGTAATACCTTTATCATTAAGAGTTTTTGCAACTTTTAAAGCTGTATGCACCATATAGCCAGTGGCTAATAAACATAAGTCTTTACCAGAAACTAACTTAGAAAATCCTCGGGCAACTTCTGGAGCAGAATCATATAAAATTGGCAATACCTGAGCGTCAAAACGTAAATATTTAGGCCCATCGTTCTCGAGACAGGTTTCTAACAAAGCTTTGGCACTTACATGATCAGATGGAGAGTAGAGTGACATTGTAGGTAACGCGCGCATGATGCTAAGATCTTCGTAACACTGATGCGTTGGGCCAGAAACAACATAGCTATAGCCTGCACCAACACCAATTAGATTAACATTCATTTTGCGTACTACGGATAATAAAACTAAATTAACCCTAATTTGTTCGTAGCAACGCATAGTAATAAAAGGGGCAATCGCATATGCAAATACTTTAAATCCTTCAGTTGCAAGACCCGCACAAACATTGATAAGATTTTGTTCTGCTATGCCAACGTTTACAAACCTATCAGGATATTCACTTCTAATTCTATCCAATACTGGTGAGCCAAAATCAGCACTTACAAAGAAAATTTTCTCATCAAATGCCATAGCATTACATAAGCGCTCTAAAAAAGCATCGCGCATAGCGCGTGGTTTATCACTCATTGATTATCTCCATCCAGTAATTTATCCAACAGCTCTGGTTTAGGATTTAAAATATGGCAAAGTGGCATATCTTCGAGGTTTGGTACGCCATGTCCCTTTTTGGTATTGGCAATAAGTGCTTTAGGATGTTGATTTTTAGTGTTTTTCATAGCTTGTAATGCAGAATGTACAGCCAGCACATCGTGACCATCAACGGTTTTGCATTCAAATCCAAAAGCATCCAAGCGTTTTTCAAGATCGCAGTGACTAACTATATTATCAGTATGATCTAACATACTAATTTTATTATTATCAACAATAAGGTTTAAGTTATCTAAATTATGTTGACTTGCAAACATAATGGCTTCCCAATTGGCTCCTTCATGCAATTCGCCATCTCCAGTTACAACAAAAACGCTTTGCTTACTCTTTTTGGTTTTAAGGCCAAGCGCAACTCCAACTCCAACGCCTAATCCATGCCCAAGTGAACCATTAACGGTTTCATATCCTGGAATAACTGGGTCAGGAATGCCGCCTAGAAATCCACCTGTTTTGCAGACATTATTTAACTCATCCATGGCATAAAAGCCAAGATCAGCCAAAATAGGATACATGGAAATAGAACCATGTCCTTTGCTGATTATACATCTATCTCTATCTTCAGCACGTGGATTTTGTGATTCTATATTTACAATATTTCCATAATATAGCGCCACATAAATTTCAACTGCCGATAATGACGATGCAAGACGTGTTTCCGGGGCGCTTCTATGAATTTTTAAGGTTTCACGCCATACCCATTTAGCTTTATCAATTAAATTATAAGATTTATCACTAATCATATTAAATCACCGTTACGCCAAGCCCTCAGGTTGATACAAAACAACACGACTACCAGTATCTTCGAATTGAAAAGGAACATGAATTAAATTATTAAGGCTTGCACGTACTTTTTCTTGTAACTCAGGTTTTACAAAAAGAAGAAGAAAACCTCCGCCTCCAGCACCTAAAAGCTTACCACCAATCGCGCCAGCTTTGCGTGCGGTCTCATATAGTGAGTCAATTGCAGTTGTGGAAACTTTGTCAGATAAACTTCGCTTATACATCCAACTTTGATGTAATAACTCGCCAAAACTCTCAATAGGCATGTTAGGATTTTGTAGAATATGAATGGCTTCATCTACCATATCACGCATTTTCATAAGTTCTGTAAAACGATTTTTAAGATTTTCTATCTTAGATGATGCAATAGTAGATGCGATTCTAGAAAATCCAGTAAAACAAAGCATAAGATGACTTTCTAATTCTTGGCGTCTCTTAGGACTTATCAATACCGGCGCAACGTCAAAACCAGCATTATTCGTTTTAAACTCGATACGATTAAATCCACCGTATGCTGCTGATATTTGATCTTGCGAACCTACATTTTCTTTAATTATTTCTTGCTCTATATGAATCGCATTTTTAGCTAACATTTCTTTAGATGCATACTTGCCTTTAAGTGCCTGCATAACATTAACTAAACTTACAGTAAATGAAGAGCTAGAGCCAAGTCCAGAGCGAGCGGGTAAATCACCATCATGATGAATTTCCAATCCATAATCTTCACCAGACCATTGTAAGACTGCGCGTATTGCTGGATGCTTTATATCTGAAATTTCTTTGACCGTTTCTATGTTTGAATACACTAAACGATATTTGTGCTCAAAAAATGGAGGTAACTTACGGCAAGTAATATAGCAATATTTATCGATGGTGGTTGCTAAAACTGCTCCGCCATGCTCTTGGTACCATGCTGGATAATCCGTACCTCCTCCCAAAAAGGAGATACGAAAAGGAGTTCTTACTATTATCATTAATCACCTAATATTTTTCTTTTTAATTTGATTTTTGTCATATTATTTAAATGATCAACGACATGAGATCCAAATTTTTCTCCAACAAAATTTAGATATTTTTCATTAGTGAAATACTTCATAAAAGCTTCATCTCTAAATTTCAGCACTTCAGCACTAGTTAAGGCCTCTGTCCTTAGTGGTAAAGTCTCATAGCTATGCTGAGAATAACCAATCCATGATTCTGGTAAGTCCCAGTTATTTTCGATTGCCATGTCATAGAGTTTCGAGCCAGGATATGCCATAGCACAATAGAAATTTGCAAATTCGCAGTTTGCTTCAAGTGCTAAATCTAAAGTTTCACTCATAGATTCAAAAGTATCATCTGGCAAGCCAAAAATATAATTTCCAATAACGTTTATGCCAGCTTCTTGAATTTTACGAACTGTTTTTATGATATCAATGGAGCCAAATCGGCCTTTTTCAACACCATCACGCACATGCTTACTACCGGATTCGATACCAAGAGCAAGCCATCTAAACCCAGCTTTGCTTAATTTTTCTAGGAATTCATCACGTACTGTATCAACTCGCGCATAAGCCCAGATATTTAAATCATAACCACGTTCAATAATACCATCACAAATACCTAAAACATGCTTTGGCTTTAAAACAAACATTTCATCAACAAATTTTATGTTTTTTACACCATATTTATTCACCAGAATATCCAATTCTTTTAATACAGATTCTGGAGACCACATTCTATAAGATGACTGGCCAAAAGGAGCATTTATGCAGCAAAAAGTACACTTGTATGGACATCCTAATGTAGTATGCATGGAAACATATGGTTGACGATCAAAAATATGATCAAAACAATGCCAATTATGAGCTCTGTATTTGTCCATTGGTAATAAATCCCAGGCAACTCCTGGCATTTCTTCATCCAAATTTTTCATCAAAGGTCCTGGGGCATTGGACTTTACATTTTTTGCATCATCATAGTACCAAAGGCTAGGAATATTACTAAAGTCAGGTTTATCTGCTTGTAACGCATGCAAGGTTTGTAAAATTGTTTCAGGTC
>JAUIBC010000063.1 GCA_030427555.1 Gammaproteobacteria bacterium
CTCCGAAATAAGGCGCATGCTTATTGGTAGAGAATTATTTAATGAAACAACAAACTAAACTGAATTTTAACCATTTTAGAAACTACTTAAAGGTCAGCAATATCAACTGTTTGCATGCTATGTGAAATTTGTAAATTGCCACGTAAAATGGTTAAAGTAAACTCTTCCCCTACACCCATAGAGCTTAATTCTGTGTATAGATTATCATAGTTGTAAATTGGTTTACCTTTAATAGCAACTATGATATCGCCGATATGAGTTATACCAAGCTTATCTTTAACAGTAGCCCGAAGTTTTGCTTTTGCTGCTGGTGAGTTTGGTAAAATATTTGCAATTAACACACCTCTTTCTATGCCCAAACGTTTGGTAGTTTTGGGATCTATAGGGCTTACTCCTATTCCTGGTAATTTAACTTTACCATTTTTAACAACTTGTTCGACAATATTTTTAACTTCATCACCTGGTATAGCAAAACCAACTCCAGCTGAAGAACCAGATCTTGAAAAAATTGCCGTATTTATACCTATTAACTTTCCAGAGGTATCTAATAATGGGCCTCCAGAATTACCTGGATTTATTGACGCATCAGTTTGGATCATGTGATTAATACTAACACCATAAGATCCTGGAACTTGTCTATTTAACGCCGAAATTACACCGACGGTTAAACTATGATCTAAACCATACGGATTACCAATTGCGATTGCAGTTTGTCCTACTAATAGTTTTTTTGTATTAGCTGTTTGAACATCTGGGTAGTCTTTTATTATATTTAATGCTGTTTGATTGCTAATCCGCAAAATTGCAAGATCTTTACGAGGATCAGCATAAACGAGCTTTGCTGGAACAGTTAATTTTCCCAAACTTACCGCAATTCCTTCGCCATTACGTACCACATGATAGTTAGTAACAATATAGCCCGTTTTATTCCATATAATACCTGAACCACTACCATTTGGAACAATTTTATGAGTTTTACTCATAAAACTTGCTACCTTATTTAAACGCGTGATAAACACTACTCGATAAGAATTATTTTGAAAAATTTTAATAATATTTTTTTCGTAAGCAAATAAGTTAGATAAATTATCTGCGTATGTTAAATTTCCTAAAACTGTAAGAGCCAACAAGAATATAGCAAAAAAACTTTTCTTTATCATAATAAAAGCATCTTGGTGAGTTATTTAATGCCACATTATGCAATATTTGGCGCTTAATAGCAAATTATATGTCAAATTTGGCAAAAATATGTTAAAATGTCACACTAATGAATATGCTTTTGAGAGGAGAATAAAGTATGAAATTTTATGAATTACAACTAAGTCCTCTTGTTATTTACTCATTTTTACTAAAAAAAGCATTACAAGAAAAACTAGAATATTATTATATTAAAAAAAATCGATTACGCCTAAAGCTAACTGCTGATAAGAAGGCATTTGCAATAGAAATGGATTTGCGTCCAAGTTTTTACAAATTACGGCCTATAGATCTTAAACTACAGCTTAGGCACAATAATTTTAAACTTTCACCAATATCTAGTACTACACAAAACCCAAACAGTTTTTTGATAAATCAAAAAGCATGCTTATATTCATCATTAATTTTAAGTGGTTTACAAGACACCGCTTGCCAATACAGAACTTCTATTAACAGAAAATTTTTAACTGTAGAGTTTATTAAAACCAGAGAACAAAACAACCTAAAAGCAAATTATAAGTTCAGATTACAATTAACACCTTACCGTTATACACAAGGTACTTCAAAATACTAATTTTAGTCTTATGCTTTTTATTATTAGAAAAAGAATCTGGATAAAAGTTGCATTTCAGAGTTTCTTAAGTATAAGATATACGTACAATTTATTGGGATATAGGGAACGGATATGACGGATAATTCTATTAATAGTAACTCTATTATTATTTCTTTAGATGTTAATGCTTTGTTGTTCAATAAATTAGCAGAAATAGCAAAGTCAAAGTTTACAATGGTAGAAATAAATTCATCTGAGCCAACGATTCTTGAAAAAGCTATTAATGATTTCCCTAATTTACAAATTGGCGCAGGCAATGTTGTAAATAGTCAACAATTAGAAGACAGTTGCAAAGCTCGAGTAAGATTTATAACTAGTCCTGGATTCCTACCAACGCTTGCTCAAACAGCCGAAATATATGCAGTAAAATATATTCCCGGCATATCTACAATTTCTGAAGGAATGCAAGCTTTAGCAATAGATTGTCATAATGTAAAAATATATCCGTCTAACATAGAACTATGTAAAGTTTTAAATAACACTCTTCCATTACTACGTCTTTTCCCAACTGGGATAAATATAGCTGATGCCACTAAATATCTTAGCATACCTGCTGTTGCAGCAGTAGTTGTCGCTAATCCAGATATAGAAGAGTTAAAAAACTTAAGCAATACTTTAATTACTGCTTAATTTTTAGAACCTGTCTTCACAGAAGATAGGTTCTTAGAATTTAAAGAGAACAGCAAAATTATAGCGCCAATACAAATCGCAGAATCAGCAATATTAAATGCTGGCCAGTGGTATTTATTATAATATAAATCAATAAAATCAATAACATGACCATAATGGATTCTATCAATTAGGTTACCAACAGCTCCGCCTAAAATAAAAGACAAACTTAATAATTGGCGGGATTGAAGTAATGGCGTTTGCATAATCCAAATAAAAATCACGACACTCATTATCAAACTAAATAATAAGAAAAACCACAAATGCCAACTACCAGAATTACTCAAAAAACTAAAAGCGGAGCCAGTATTAAATACCAAAGTAAAATCAACGGCTGGCATAATAGCTATAGAAGAATATGGTTCAAGATTATTTAACACAAAATATTTACTTAATTGATCTAACAAACAAATAATTAAACTAATAATGATATAATGCCATTTTTTCATGCGTATAATCTCTGCTCATCTCTACCACTTATATTATCAACACAACGGGCACATAATTCTGGATGCTCGGTATCTAATCCAACTGAGTCTAATCTATGCCAACAACGCGCGCATTTTTCTGCATCACTTGCAACTACTGCAACAGCTATTTGTAACTCCTGATTGCAAATAGCACTATCAATTTTATCAGCATAATCCTTAATATGTACTTTAGATGTAATAAACACAAATCGTGCCTCATCACCTAATTTTTCTAATAAGCTTTTAACCTTACTATTCGCATAAATGGTCACTTCAGCAGCTAATGCCGAACCAATTACGCCTTGTTTTCTAGAACTTTCTAAAGCTTTATTAACTTCATCGCGAATAAGTTGTAACTCTTGCCAAAATTGTTTATCAACTTCTTTAAGTTCAGGCCAATTCTCATACCAAGTTTCAAGAAATACCGAATCACCATCGTTACCTGGAATATATCGCCATATTTCATCAGCAGTAAATGAAATAATAGGCGCAAGCAAACGCGTCAATGCTTGAATAATATGATACATTGCAGTCTGACAAGAACGACGAGCTCGACTATTAACCGCTGTAGTATATTGCCTATCTTTTATAATATCCAAGTAAAAACTACCTAACTCAATAGCACAAAAATGATGTATTTTCTGGTAGATTATATGAAAATTATATTCTGCATAGGCTTGCAATATTTCTTTTTGCAAATCTTTACATCTTTGGATAATCCAACTATCAAGATCTAGTAATTCTTTACCATAAAGACTATTAACTTTTGGATCGAAATCAAATAAATTAGCCAAAAGAAACCTAGCGGTATTTCGGATACGCCGGTAAGAGTCTGAAGTTCTCTTTAAAATTTCATCAGATATACTAAGTTCATTGCGATAATCACTTGCTGATACCCATAACCTTATTATATCTGCGCCATATTGCGCTATCAATTTATCTAATGCCACATAATTACCACGTGATTTAGATAACTTTCTACCTTCTGCATCTACCGTATAACCATGAGTCAATACCGTTTTATATGGAGCGCTATCATTTATTGCAACTGAAGTTGTAAGTGACGAATTAAACCAGCCTCTATGCTGATCTGAACCTTCTAAATATATATCAGCTGGCAAACCAAGATTCATTCCTGCACTACTTAGTACACAAAAATGCGAGACACCTGAATCAAACCATACATCTAATGTATCGTTTGATTTTTCATATTCATTCGCCTCATCTCCAAGTAATTCTGAAGCTTCTAATTGGAACCAAGACTCTATCCCTGCTTTTTCAAATTTATCTGCAACTTTTTCCATTAATGCAACACTATTTGGATGCATTTTTTTAGTAATTTTATGTAAAAATAAAGGTATTGGAGTACCCCAAGCCCTTTGTCTTGATATACACCAATCAGGTCTACCTTCAATCATTTTTGCAATTCGTGCTGCGCCCCAATCTGGCATCCATTTCACTTGGGGAATAATATCTAAAATTTTTGCGCGCAAATCTTCTTTATCCATAGAGATAAACCATTGCGGAGTAGCACGAAAAATTGTAGGAGATTTATGGCGCCAACAATGAGGATAACTATGACTTATTTTATCCGAAGCTAGCAATACGTTGTTTTCTATTAATTTATCTAAAATAGGTGTATTGGCTTTTAAAACTGAAATCCCTGCAAAAAGAGGTATATCTTCATTGTAACAACCATTACCTAATACTGGATTCGTAAAAGGTAATTTATATAATTCTGCAACGTGATAATCTTCAACACCATGAGCTGGTGCGGTATGAACACATCCTGTTCCAGCCTCAGTTGTCACGTGCTCACCTAAAATAATAGGGACATTAGTTTCAGTAAATAAAGGATGTTGTAATTTGATTAACTCTAACGCTTGACCAGCAATTGTTGCTATTACTTCATAAGATTCTATAGAATAACGTTGCAAACATTGGCTAACAAGATCTGAAGCTATTAAAATATAATAGTTTGGTGTTTTAACAACACTATAAATTATTTCCTTATGCAAGCATACAGCTTCATTAGCTGGTAGTGTCCAAGGAGTTGTTGTCCAAATAGGGACGAAAACAAGTAAATCATCAGTTTTTTCTTGCTTTATTTTGCTAAAAAATAATTTTTCATCAATAACTTTAAATGCTACATCAATAGCTGTTGAAACCTTATCTTCATAATCTACTTCCGCCTCGGCTAAAGATGAACCACAATCTATACACCAATGAACCGGCTTAAACCCTTGAACCATATGTCCTCTAGCAATCATTTTTGCTAAAGCTCTGATTATGTTTGCCTCATATTTATAATCCATAGTTATATATGGATTATCCCAATTACCAAACACCCCGAGACGCTTAAATTCGTCTTTTTGAATTGCTATTTGTGTGGTCGCATATTCTCGACATTTTTCTCTAAACTCACTAGGCGAAACTTTAACACCAGCCTTACCTATTTTTTTCTCAACATTTAATTCTATTGGCAATCCATGACAATCCCAGCCTGGAACAAATGGGGCATCAAAACCACTCATAGACTTTGATTTTACAATAAAATCTTTAAGAATTTTATTAAGCGCATGTCCGCAGTGTAAGTGACCATTCGCATATGGAGGACCATCGTGCAAAATAAATTTTTCCCTACCTAAACGCATTTCACGCAATTTTGCATATATTTTTTTCTCTTCCCATCTTACAAGCATTTGTGGTTCACGTTGCGCTAAACCGGCCTTCATTGGAAAATCTGTGTTAGGTAAATTTAAGGTATCTTTATATTCTGTCATGACTTAATAACTCTAATGTTTTAAAAAATACTCTTTGGCTAATGCCAAGTCTTTTTTGATTCTTATAACTAATTCATCTACTGATGAAAATTTCATTTCTTCGCGCAGTTTCTTTAGAAAAAAAACTTCCAAATACTCGCCATATAACGTTCCAGAGAAACCTATAACATGCACCTCTAAAACCTGTCTTTTACCGGAAACTGTTGGTCTATGACCTACGTTTGCTACGCCAGGCAATATAATACCCTTTTTTAGTTTAATTTGCACACAATATACCCCTCTTACAACTAATGGCAATTGCGTAATGTGCAAATTAGCAGTTGGCACCCCCCACTTTCTAGCTTGTGCGTCACCAGACACCACTTTACCACAAATACTATATTGTCTACCAAGCAATGCTTTTACGGCATTAAATTCAGAACTTGTTAATAGTTGTCGAATTGCCGTTGAACTAATCCTGTGATTAGTTATTAAGTAATCGCTACAATTTGCAACTTCGCAAGCATATTTTTTACTTAAATCATTCAGTAATTTAAAATTACCCAAACGATTTTTACCAAACTTAAAATCATCCCCTACTAATAAATACTTAACGTGCAAGCTTTCAAAAATTATTTGCTCGGCAAATTTTTCTGCTGGCATGTTTGCAAGTTTTTGATTAAATCGCAAACACAATACATAGTCAACGCCACAATCTTGTAAAAACCTTAATTTATCGCGTAATGGAGAAATCCGTAGTGGAGCATTATCAGGGGTGAAAAACTCTCGTGCTTGTGGTTCAAAAATAATTACTAGCATCGGCAATTTTCTTTGAATAGATTGCTCGCGTAATGCGGTTAATAAATGCTGGTGCCCAAGATGGACTCCATCAAAATTACCAATAGAAGCAACGACTCCCCTGCTAAGCTCATGATGATTTATTATATTTCGCAACAACTTCATAAAATTACAACCAAACAATGCGTCCTAATATACATAATAGAGTAACATTAATAGAACAGCATCTAAATTAAATATTAACTATAAACTACAGTGGCTACACACGAAAAACACTGTGTTGTCGTTGCGAACTGACATTATTGCGTGGATAAAAAAGCTGTTCTTTCTTATGTATACGTGCGCGGCATCCAGGTAAAGTGTTTTTTTGGAACCCTGGATGCCGCGTATAAAACACGGCAAGCAAGCGTAAAATGGGCATTTACTTTATCCACGCAACAATGCCTTGAGAACGAAGTGAAGCAATCTAGCGCCATTCAAAGACTATAGATTGTTTCGCCAAGGCTCGCAAAGACTAATTTTATCTCTTGGACTTACATTTAAAATTTTTCATGCGTAAGCCATGATAACTACTAAGCAGGACGCACAATCAAAATATCACATTTTGCTGCATGTAAAATAGCGTCAGCAGTTGAGCCTAATAATAATGCTAAGCCATGCTTGCCATGACTTCCTGTTACAATTAAATCTATTTTATTTTCATGAGCTACTTTTAAAACTTCATTCTTAATTGAGCCGAACTCTAATAAACGATGCTTTTTATCAACACCTATGCTATCCGCCAATGAATTTAATTCTTTCTCAGCTTGCTCACGAATTGAAACTTCAACTTCCGCAAACCCTGCAAAACCTGGATAAGCATAAGCAGGAATTGGCTCGACCACATGTACCAAATAGAAATCAGCTCCATTCTCATCAGCAATTTTTTTAGCCTTACGAGCTGCATTTATCCCAACGTCATCAAAATCAGTAGCCAATAAAACTCTCTTGTACATGTATATCTCCTTTGTAACATGTTATTAATAATAATTAATTAAGACTAGCAGAAATTAATGTATTTTGACAATCTAAGTCATAGACTACAAATAAATAATCTAAACTTACCATCAGCAAGTGTAGCCCGGATGAAATGGGATGTTCGAAACCTAAATATCCCGGATTCAGGCTGCGCCTTCATCCGGGCTACACTTGCTGAAAAATACCAATAAAAATTGACATACACCATCAACCAAACTAAACTAACTTAACTAAGTTTAATTTAAATATTACATTATGAAACAAGTTAACATTCATGAAGCTAAAACACAATTATCCAAATTAATTAATGATGCGGTTAATGGTGAGCCATTTACTATTGCTAAAGCAGGCAAACCATTGGTGATTGTACATCGCATAGGTAAGCCAAAAACCTTAAAACGTTTAGGCGCTTTAGCTGGCCTATACACTGTACCTAATGATTTTGATAGCATGGGGCAAACAGATATCGAAACGTTATTTGGAATAAATGAATGAAATATTTATTAGATACGCACATATTATTGTGGGCTCTATTAGAGCCTGAAAAACTATCGCAAAAAACTAAAAAAATATTTCTCTCCAAAGAACATGAACTCTTATTTAGCCCGGTTAGCATATGGGAAATCGTGATTAAAAGTCATTTGGGACGAGATGATTTTAAAGTAGATGCACACCTCATACTAAGAGCTTTACTTGATAATGGTTATGAAGAGCTTTCTATCACCAGCATGCATACTGCGTTTATCTCAAACTTACCTAACATTCACAAAGATCCATTTGATCGCCTATTAATTGCGCAATCAATGCTTGAAGGAATTATGCTAATAACAGCTGATCCTATTATTAAGCAATATGAAGCGCCTATTTTTGAAGCCTAAATTAATCGCGGCACTTGCCAAGTTAAATTTTGAGATAAGATAGTTGTTAAAATAGAGTCATCCCATCCAGCATTTTTTCTAGGTCGCTTAATAGATTGTCTTTTCATCTGATTTTTAGTTAATTGCGGAAGATTTAATGCAATATGTCTAATAACAGCCATAACTTGCGGACCATTTTCTTTTCTGATTCTCGATTGGTCATCATTAAAAGACATATCCAACACCCAATGCAAATTGTTCTCGATGGCCCAGTGACTGCGTATAGCGAATAGAAATTTTTGAGCGGTTGCAATCATAGACGAAATATAAAAACGTGTTTCAGTAGATATTTTTCCTTTGATATCACGAACAGAATCAATGCGAATGATGCTCTTGATCGATTTCCAACGAGGATGGGCTTCTTGGAGCCAAGATACATCGCTAGATACCCGACATGTTCTTGTTTCTATGCGGCCATGGCCTTTGTCATAATCTTCATACATTGCGAGTAGATCTTGGATCATCAAGTGAAATAAAAAATCTAAAAATCCTTCCTCTAGCTTCATTACTACATCCTTTTAAATGAAGCTAGCTTCTCATTACTTATCAATTTAAGCTAGATTTTTTTCATGAGGCGGCCCTGCATAGACTACAAATAAATAATCTAAACTTACCATCAGCTTACGAGAAAACTATAAAAAATCATGTCTAAATATATGTTTTTTTCTAAGTTGTATAAAAGCCTGACTTTTATCTTTTTCTAACTTAAGCGCTTGTGTTTCTGGGTAAGGGTTGTATCTACTTAATATCCAATTTTGAAGTTCTAGATCGTATAAAGCAAATGCATTTCTTTGTTTAGCTAAATCTACCAAGGAACGAAATTCCTGCTGCATTTCTATATTTGCTTCTTTACCTTTCAAACTAGTAACATCAATAGCAGAAAACTTTGGAGCATAAAACTTATAAAGATCTTGAGTAATTTTATATACAGCATTCTCTTTTGCCTCAATACTATGTCCTGCAATATGTGGCGTAGATAAAGTAGCATACTCGACAATATCTTGATTAATATTAGGCTCAGCTAAAAAAACATCTGTGCAATATACAATATGATTATTAATCTTAAGTAAATCATCCTCATTTACAATACCGCCACGTGCAGCATTTATAATAATAGTCCCTGGCTTTAACTGTTGAA
>JAUIBC010000064.1 GCA_030427555.1 Gammaproteobacteria bacterium
GTCTATCTTCTTAATCAGTACCGTCTCAAACGTGTCGACAATTCTACTACTTTCTTTTCCTTTGTCAAACCCTTTTTAATCTTTTTTTAAAATATTTATCTACACCAATCTCTAGGTACATTATAATGTCCATCAAAAAACTTTTAGATAATTTTAAAAAAACTTTACATTTATTGGAATTCTGCTAATCTAACTACCTCTGTATGGTTGCTCTTAAGGGTCCCCTTGCGGCGAGAAGAGTACGAACCCCGTCAGGCCTGGAAGGGAGCAGCGGTAGTATTCGCTTCGTGCGCAGAGGTGTGGCTCTTTTGAGCTACCGCCAATTCAAGCAATAAACTTCTTTCGAAACAGTTATAGGTGGCCTATGTTATGAGTTATGTAGCTTTAGCCCGCAAATGGCGTCCCCAAACTTTTTCAGAATTACTTGGCCAAGAACATCTAGTTACAGCCTTGGAAAATTCATTAAATAATAATAGATTACATCATGCATATTTATTTACTGGAACACGTGGGGTTGGCAAAACAAGTGTTGCACGTCTTCTCGCTAAGTCATTGAACTGTGAGCAAGGTATTAGTGCTAAACCTTGTTTAAAATGCTCGTCTTGCGTTGCATTTGCTGAAGGAAGGTTTATTGATTTAATTGAGATTGAATCCATAAATGTTGTTGTGGTAACTCCGGTAGTCTATCTAAGTACTCAACCTCTTCTCCAATAAATTCCAATAAATTTTGCAACATTTGTGCTGCATCTTGTTTATCAGATAAAAAATTTATTTTAATAACAAAAAATTGTATAACCTCTTTTATAAAAAACTCATTTGCCTTATATATATCTGGTAAATTCGCTAACCAAGAAAAATCATTACCAATATGGCGTAACAAAACAAAAGGATATTGCAAAATAACATTAGAAACTGAAACTTGCGATAATACTACATTGAAAGCTAGTTTACTACTTAACATAGCCTCATGTAACTGTTGCGATATTGGTTCAATAGTTTTTAAAGAATAATCTAATCGCAATTGCGATGATTGCAAATCAAATTCGATAGCATAAACCTGCGCTAGTGGAATAAAATATTCTTGTTCTATAAGTAATTTCTCAATACACTTTTTGATTTGCGCCAAACACTCCTGTTTTGACTTCAATATCAACTGTTCATTCTCTGATTCATCAAAAAATGCTGCTTTAATTTCTGATATATCAGACAAACATAAATACTTACCTAGCAAATTAAAAAGTGCGTTATTTAATGCCAAATAAGTCTGACCTCCTCGCGTAGCTAAAGCTGAAATGATTAATTGTTCTTGCAAATCATCACGCAAACTATATTGTTTCTTTTCTCTTAAAATTTGTTTTATATTTTCAAAATCAACAGAGTTGGTTTGTATGGTATCATTTATATTCTTTAATGGCTCAACAATAGGAAAAGGCGTGCCATAATGAGTTACGCCATAAATTTGTTCACCTTGAAATGGCATATCCTGTAAATAAAGATAAAGTGTATCTGGCTCCGCCTCATTTAAATTAAATTCCAAAATATTAGGTATTAATTCTATTCTATGTCCATTAGGCAAAGTAACATTTTCATTATCCCATTGACTAATGTCTATTTGGTTTTCTCGCAACAATTCACTTAATTTAAATAAAAAATGTTCGCTTAAATTTTTTATGACATCATTTTCATATTCTAAAAAACGAACTTTATAATTTTTTTCAAAATAATTTTTAATTTGTTGCTCTTTACCACTACTCATATAAATATCTAGTAGCCCATGTAATTGAGTAATTCCTAAATTTTTTTCATGAGCTAATCGCTGCATCAAAGCTAAAGTATGAACATGCATCACATCAGAAATATGAAAATTTATATTAAAGGCTTCATGTAGTTCAGTAATAATTAGATAGCGTTGTTTTTGCAAAAAAACATCAATCCAGTTTTTATCAGAACGAAACTCCATGAAAATAGATTCAAAGCGTACATAACGCCCTGGCTCACATAATTGACGATTAGTCATAGCATCTCTAAGCAAAGAAAGCAGAGATGATTTTGCGCGATTGGATAAAGCAAAGGCTTGGTCGTTATTTTGATATAGAAAATAAAAGATTTCGATATAATTGAGGCATTTCTCACGAGATAAAACGTATTCATTCTCAGTTGATGTTAATCTTTTATCCATAAAAGAAGCTATAACTTCTTTTATATTAGAGTCAGAAATTTTGTCGCAAAATTTATTTTTAATCCATACCCATCTTTCCATGAATGGCGTTTCTGCATAACCAGATAATTGTTGTTCAAAAAATTCTTCTTTAGCCTTATCAAATGAGGTGCTATCTAATGATTTATAAAGTAAATTTGTCGCAAAAAAACGCTCTGCACCCATATCTATTATACCGCTCGATAAAATTTCAAAGATGGCATTTTATACGCATGATACTTTAAAATGCAACTTTTATGCCGATTATGGTGGTGTGATTATAACAAATAACCTATATTTAATTTCTTACATCTTTCATTTAGCAATTGAAGATATTTATCTTGCATTTGTTGAGATAAAAAACTTAATCTAATTAGTTTTTTCCATTCTGGTATTATTTGATTGAACTCTTGTATGACATCATCTATGACATTTTGATTTAATCTTAATTTTTCAACAGCAAAATATTTAAAAAAATCGTTCTTTGTTAAATTATTTTTTTTACCTTTAAGAGGTAAAGCTATTTCTTCTTTTGTGTTTTTTTGAGCTATAGTTGAGTTCAATAAATCATATGCTGGTGATATGAATACTTTGCCATTTTTAGTAATTAAGGAAAAATTTTTTAGGTGCATATCTTCATTGCCAATAAGAAAATTAAATAATGTTAATTTAAGTAATTTAACAAACTCAATTTTGGGAAACGTAGAGAATTGCTCTATAATTGTAATTACTTTTTCCATAGAGCTTTTATATTTTGTGTGGCGATCTTCGCCTGATAATTGAGCAAAATCTTCTAGAGCTAACTTTTTATTATGACCTATTCGGTCAAAGCGTTTAATGAAATAAGTCATACTGTTGTCTTTAGAATAAATTAAACCATGAACTGGCACCTCTAAGCCAATGGTTTTTGCAAGTGACATAGTAATGGCTTCATTTTCTGGCAGTTCTGGATAAATTTCACTTTGTGGTTTTAAAATATAGTGGCCATTTTGATCAACTATTTCAAAACGCTCATCTTTAACCTTTAACTTTGCACTTAATTTTTTTTGAACACCTTGAATAGACATTTTCCCGACTCTATCAATAGCCTCTTGTCTCTGCTCATCGGCGCTTAAATCTAATGGTCTAAGATCTTTTAGCTGAGGAGAAAGTAAATATAATCCACGTTTAGAGTAATTTTCTTGAAAATTAATTTTTTCGTAAGTGATAGGACAGCGTTTCATTTTAGTTCCTCAATCGTAACTGCTCCTACAACATCTTTTCCTACTATTAATAATTGACCAAAATAATCATTTCTATCTATTTTATATTTGCGCAGCAAAGCTTCAAGCATTATACCTTCAGGAAGTAACCCTTCAAAAAAGGGGGGAAATATATCAAATTCATAATTTTTTTTTGTTAATGGCATTGTAAGAGAAACAGGTGCTCCATGATAATCATTCAAGTAGATAAATTGATACTTACCATTTTGTAATTCTATTAATGTTCCAGCTTTAACGCCACATACATATACGCTTGCTTTTCTCATAAATCATTATCCATTATTTGAGGAAAAGGTGTTTCAAATTTTATTTTAATATTTAAAACGTCTAATATTTTTAATAATGTATTAAATTGTACTGATTCTTTGCCTTTTTCAATATCATATATAACCGTCTTGCCAACACCTGCTAGTTTGGCTAGCCCCTGTTGCGATAAACCACTTTGTTTACGGTAATAATGAATGATATTAGCAATCTTTTGTGCAGGCATAAAACACCATGAATTAAACATATATTACTGTTATAGCAGTAAAAATAATAAATTTACAGCTTTTATTTTCTTTTTTTATATTAATGACATTAAAATTACTGCCTTAACAGTATAATATGTTATTTTTAATGGTTTTTTATGTAAAATTATTATGAAACTTTTAAAAGTTACTGTTATCGCGGTAATTTTAGGTTAAATTATAATTTTGAGATTGTTTTATTTAACCTCAGCATCTATCAAGAAATATACAGAAATGATAACATCTTCAATTGGCACCGGCACAATTTGTTCCGTGAGAAAAGTCGAACATCGCGTGAGTTTTATAAATTTATAACCAAGGTATCTAATATTGATATTATCAATAATTAGACTATTCTTTATTTATAAATAAAATTAATTTGACGGAGATGATATGAAAATAACGACAATTATTCCAATAATTTTAGTTGGAACTATATCTTTAAGTATAAGCTCACAATCATTTTCTGATTCTAACAAATTAAATATTAATACAAAAGCACATGATATAAGACAAGAAAAAAGAAAGATTAAACAACAAGTTCAGAAAAACATACAAGCACAAAAAGAGATAATACAAGAAGATGCGAAACAAAAAGTTCAAAAAAAAGAATTAAAAGCAAAAGCACAAATAAAACAATCACACGAATAAGTGATTTTCATTAAAAGAATCACCCCTTGGTCCTTGAGAGCAAAGGGGTAAATCAAACTAGATGATAAATCTAAGAATCTGTCTTTCAGAACTTTTAAACTACGAAAGCAGATTCTTAAAATTGCTTACTGGCCACGTGTACCAATAAATTCATCATCAAAATAACGCTTAAGCTTAGTACGTAAAGTCCCACGACTAACACCAAGAACTCTAGCAGCTTTAGATTGATTGTAACGAGTCATTTCCATTACTGTACGGAAAAGAGGAGCTTCGATCTCTTCTATTATTAATTCATATAAGTTTAAGTTTGTACTTTTATTCTTAGCAACATTTAAATACGCCTTAACTGTAGCAACTACTTGCCCAGATAAAGCTTCATTTGTATGTTGCATTTCTTGCGTTGATAAAGTCATTCTCTTCTTCTCCAAATCTAAAAAGGTTAAAAAAACCAATATTTTATAAATATGTAGCCATCATGGGTAACATGGTATCAAATATCTTAAAGTATGTAAACATTGAATTAATGATATTCACAAAAAACTTTGGCTATAAATCAAAAGTCAAATAAAATAACATTTTCTGAATAAAAATCAAGCTTTTTTTATCATTATTTGATCCAATATGATATTTATTATCTCTTTTTGAATTTGATTAGTCAAATAAAAGCAAAATAAGAACTTTGAGAGTAGTTTTTAATTATTATTTACAGTAAAACTTTCACCGCAGCCACATTGGCCTGTTTGATTTGGATTTTCAAAAGTGAATTTGCAACTAATTCCTTGTCGCACATAATCAATTTTCAGACCTTTTAAGAACGGAAAACTTTTTTTCTCAATGTAAATAAATTTACCATCTTCAAGTTGAACCTCTATGTCTTCTTCTGGTTTGGTGCTTACATAATCTAAAACATAAGATAAGCCTGAGCATCCAGTTTTCTCTAAAGATAATCGCAGTCCCAATTGATTTTTTTCTTTTAGATAATTTAAAATTCTTAGGCGTGCGGCAGAAGTCAGCTCAATAGCCGCGGCGTTATTATTAGAATGATGAGCTACTACTGTCAAGCTAGCCTCCAAAGTAAATGATAGCTATAAATGTAGACATTATACTAAAAGTTTTTACTAGTTACTAGACAACTATAACAATAACTATCTTGATTTCTTAGGATTTTTAGGTAATTCTTTAACTAAAATTATAAACGGATTAAATAAACTTATGTCAAATTCACCATATGTATTAATTTTATATTATTCACGTACCGGATCTATTGCAAACATTGCAAAATACATTTCTAGAGGAGTAGAAAGTATAAGTGGTATTGAGGCACGCTTACGAACTGTGCCATCAGTTTCGCCTACATGTGAAGCCACAGAAGCTGACATTCCAAATGATGGAGCTCCATATGTAAGCCTTGAAGATCTAAAAAATTGCTCTGGATTAGCATTAGGTAGTCCTACGCGTTTTGGTAATATGGCAGCGCCTCTAAAATATTTTATCGATAGCACTTCATCTATGTGGTTAGCAGGAGATTTAGTAGGAAAGCCTGCTTGCGTATTTTCTTCAACAGCCAGTATGCATGGCGGCCAGGAAACAACTTTAATAAGTATGATGTTGCCTCTTATTCATCATGGAATGCTACTATTGGGTTTACCATACACGGAACCAGTGCTATCATCCACGCAAACTGGAGGCACTCCTTATGGAATGACCCACGTTTCTGGCCAGGAAAATAACAGTAATCTTAGTAAAGATGAAATACTATTAGCCAAACACCTAGGGGAAAGAATAGCGTCTTACGCATTAAAACTGCAGAAAATATGAAAGTAATAACATTTAACGCTAATGGAATACGAGCCGCAGCTAAGAAAGGTTTTTATACTTGGCTTGCAAGTCAAGAAGCTGACTTCGTATGCATCCAAGAAACAAAAGCCCAAATACAACAATTAAGCGATACGGAAATATTTTTCCCTAAAACGTTTCATTGCGAATATTTTGATGCCATAAAAAAAGGTTATAGTGGAGTTGCTATATACGCAAAACAAAAACCTTTGAAAATAACTAGGGGCTTAGGATTTGATAGCTGTGATACTGAGGGAAGATATATACAATTTGATTATCCAACTTATAGTATTATTTCAATGTATTTGCCATCTGGAACTAGTGGTGACCAACGCCAACTAGTAAAATATGAATTCCTTGATAGATTAAGAGATCACTTAATAGCATTAAATGTAAATGGCAAGGAGCTGATAATTTGTGGTGATTATAATATTGCGCATAAAAACATTGATATAAAAAATTGGAAAAACAATCAAAAAAATTCGGGTTTTTTACCAGAAGAGCGTGCATGGCTTGATGAACTTTTTGGGCCAATGGGATACTATGATGCTTTTCGAGAAATAAACCAAGAAGCAGAACAATATACTTGGTGGTCAAATAGAGCTAATGCTTGGGCAAATAATGTCGGCTGGAGAATAGACTATCAAGTCATAACCAAAGGATTAGTTAAACGCGTACATTCTGCTGAAATTTATCGCAAAGAAAAATTCTCAGATCATGCCCCACTCATAATAACCTATAAAGATAACTAATGAACAATAATATAAAGATCGCAAGTTGGAATGTAAACTCACTAAAAGTTCGCCTTGAACAAGTACAACTATTTCTTGCAGAAGAAAATATAAATATTTTAGCTTTACAAGAAACTAAAATAACTGACAATGACTTTCCGGTATCAGCATTCACCGAAATGGGTTATCACGTATGTTTTTCTGGGCAAAAGACATACAATGGTGTTGCTATAATAAGCAAACAACCATTAACTAATATCGATAACGAAATTCCAAATTTTTCTGATCCACAAAAGAGAATAATATCTGCATCCATTGGAGATTTAAGAATAATTGATCTTTATGTTCCAAACGGAAGTTCTATAGAATCAGACAAATACAAATACAAATTAAACTGGCTAGATAATATAACTAATTACCTAAAAGACCAATTAACTAAATACCCTAATTTAGTAGTTCTAGGTGATTTTAATATCGCACCTGAAGATAGAGATGTCCATGATATTAAAGAATGGGAAGGTGGTGTCTTAGTTAGTTTGCCTGAGCGCAATGCCCTAAAAGATATCATGAGTTTAAACTTATATGACAGCTTTAGAAAATTTAATCAAGAAAACAACCAATTCAGCTGGTGGGACTATCGTGCCGCTAGTTTCCGTCGTAATCGTGGGCTACGTATAGACTTAATTTTACTAAGCGAACCTCTTTTAACAAGGTGTGTAACTAGTAAAATTAATATAGAATATCGCAAAAAAGAGCGACCATCTGATCATGCGCCTGTTATTGTTGAGATAAGTAACTTTGTGTAAAACTCTGAAGTACAATACAAGTTATAACTTTAACACATAGTTCAGAGTTTTACATAAACTAACAGAGCTCTTTTAATACCAACCACTGTAAGTATAACTAGCATCATAACCACAGGTACTACAAGTACTACAAGATGTACATACTTTACATGTATTACAAGTTCTATTGCATGAGCTACATGTGCTAACTGAACGGAAATTGTCCCCTACATTACATATATCATCTGTACAACAACCAGACAAGGTTAAAATAGGTACAAAAAGCAAAATTGACATTATAATCCCTTTCATATTCACTTCCTTGTTTTGAATATTCAATTAAATTATATACTATATGAATTAATTTTCAACACAGCAAACTTGATATTCATATAAAGTCAATCCTTTAAAATAGCTAGACGATACTTACCAATCTTTTCAAAACCAAGAGAAGTATACACTCGAGAAGCATACTTATCGCTTGTAAACAAAATAGCCTCTTTTATCTGCCTATGTTTTGCCTGTTGCAAGCACAAATACAATAATACCCTTGCATATCCATTATTTCGAAACTCAATAGGCGTAAATACTGGTCCTATTTGCACTGCTTCTGGTATCTCAGCATTAAATCCACATAAAGACACAGGTATTCCTTCATGTAGTAAAACCCATCTATTTTGTGAGATAAGGGTATTTTGCACATCTATATCTATAGTATTTACAAAGTTAGGACTACCACCATCAGCGCCAAGTGCTTCTATATGATAAGCAGCCAACCAATTTTTAAGTATTGACGTAGATGCTTTAGATGCGGGTAAAATTTTATAATCATGCTTTATTAAAGCTTGTGGCTCGATTAATTTTTGTAATTGAACTGAAAATAAATCCTCAGCATAATTAACAGCAAATCTTAAAGAATCTATACCTAATTGTTTTATTACAGACAAAGCTTGAATCTCTTCCCCTAATATACCTCTAATTTCTCTTGTATTTGTTTGAACAAATTTACCTACCAAATCTGATAAGATGTCTAAATCATTCGCTTGCATCATTATATTGCCATTCCAATAATGTGCTAATACTCCATTTAAAAATCCATGTTCATTGAAAGAACCATAATAATCTCCATGAAATGGTTTGTTTGCATACTCTACTCCGGAATTATAGATATTATTGCGCATAAACATACAATAAGCTGTGTGTGGCGTTAGATATTTATCAATTTGCTCCTTATAAGAGGAGCTAGTAATTTTTGAAATAGACATTACAAAACCTTGTTTAGAACATAACTTATAATAAATAATTTCCTTGTTAGATCAATATTTAGTTTAGGTAGTTAAATACACATAAAACAAGCGCTACCAAAATGATACGCCATGAAAGTTGCATTTCAAAGTATCTTGAGTATATAATCACAAGTGAAATTTAATTGCGCCGATTTGAGACAGCTTGCGGGCGCAAGTAAAGATTATAGCATTTTATATGTCTAAAGTCTTTGCAAAAATACGGCTAAAGCGGGTCGGTATTCCCTCCTACTTTTAGCAATTCATAAATAATCAAAAAAATAAAAGAGCTATAATGATTGAATTAA
>JAUIBC010000065.1 GCA_030427555.1 Gammaproteobacteria bacterium
AGTCGCAAAACCTTGAGGAACAGCAATATTAGCTGCCGACAAACTCCCAAGCATCTCTCCCAATGAGGCGTTTTTACCACCAACATGGTTAATATCTTGCATGCTAACTTTCCGTAAATCTATTGTATTAATACTACCAAGCATATTTCCGTCCAATCCATTCATTAAAATATGCATCCATTCTACTTAATTTATTAAATAAAGTGAATTAAATAAGAAAACGATTATAACTATAGAAAAATTATTCCATTTTCAAACAGTATTTACTATCATATTGCTTTACTAATATTTGCATACAATACTATGATCTTATCTACCTTAAATGCCATATCTCCAATTGATGGACGTTATTATAAAAAAACCAACTCTTTAAGCGCATATTTTAGCGAGTTTGCTCTTATTTATTATCGTCTAACGATTGAAATTCGCTACTTCGAATCTCTTGCTGCTAACGATAAAATCCATGAAATACCAGCATTATCTGCTCAAGATCATAATTTTTTAAATAATATTCTTACAGAGTTTGATGAATTAGAAGCAAAAAAAGTTAAAGCTTTCGAAAAACAAACTAATCATGATTTAAAAGCGGTTGAATATTATCTTAGAGAAAAGCTTGAAAACCATGCGACACTAAAAGACTTAACAAGCTTTATCCATTTTGCTCTAACATCAGAAGATGTGAATAATCTTGCTTATGCGCTTATGCTAAAAGAGTCAATTAATGACATAATCCAGCCAACTTTAGCTGAAATTACTGGAGGAATAACATTACTCGGTAAACAGCATGGAAATTTAGCAATGCTTGCTAGAACTCACGGACAACCAGCAACTCCAACAACTATTGGTAAAGAACTAATTAACTTTGCAGCGCGCTTAAAGCGACCTTTACAACAATTAGCAGAAGTGTTAATCCCAGCAAAATGTAATGGCGCTGTTGGTAATTATAATGCTCATTTTATAGCATATCCAGAAGTAGATTGGCGCAAACATTGTCATGATTTTGTGAATTCATTAGGATTATCTTTTAACTCATACACAACGCAAATAGAACCGCATGATGGTATAGCAGAAGTATCACATATAATGATCCGTATTAATAACATTTTAATCGATTATACTCGCGACATTTGGAACTACATTTCTTTAGGATACTTTAAACAAAAAACCAAAGCCCAAGAAGTTGGTTCATCCACCATGCCACATAAGGTAAATCCTATAGACTTTGAAAATGCCGAAGGTAACCTTGGGCTTGCAAACGCCCTTTTTGAACATTTCGCCGATAAACTATCAAAATCAAGAATGCAAAGAGATTTATCTGACTCAACCGTTCTAAGAAATTTAGGAACAGCTTTTGCTTATTCGCTAATAGCCTACCAGTCTCTCGCTATCGGCAATGATAAATTACAAATTAATCAACAAGCACTAACAAATGATCTTGAAAACCATTGGGATATTTTAACCGAAGCAGTCCAAACTATAATGCGACGTTATAAATCTCCTAATGCGTATGAGCAAATGCGTGATTTAACCAGAGGCCATGGAATAAGCCAAGAAGATCTATTTAAATTCATTGACAATTTAACAATCCCAAATGAGGCAAAAGAAAAATTGAAAGAACTAACACCGGTAACCTATATAGGACTTGCCAATATTCTTGTTAAAGCATATTCATGAATAAATCCTTAAGCCAAACTGGACAATGTTACGAATTTGATGTGTTAGTAATTGGCTCAGGCCTTGCTGGTTTACACTATTCATTAGAATTATTAGAACTAGACCCAACAATCAATATTGCCTTGATCAGTAAAGATGCGATAACCAATTCTAACAGTAGCTACGCTCAAGGAGGCATTGCCGCTGTTGCTAATATCGATGATTCGTTAGATTTACACTTTGCCGATACAATAGCCGCAGGAGACGGCTTATGTTACGAACCATCAGTTAAAGAAATAATTAGCCAAGGACCACTAGCAATAAAGAATTTACAAAAACACTGCGTTGAATTTTCCATAAACAATGATGGCTCATATCATTTAGCTCAAGAAGGTGGACATTCAAAAAGGCGTATCTATAACTGCGGGGATCAAACAGGGCAAAATATCATATCAACCCTGCTTAATAAAATTAAAAATCATACAAAAATAAGCATTTTTGAAAACCATACTGCAGTAAACTTAATTACTAATTACAATCAACACACCCCTGGAATATTAGGAGAAGTTGTAGGAGCATATGTATTAGATAGTGAGCAAGATGTTATTCATACTTTTATAACAAAAGCAGTAATTCTAGCAACCGGTGGAACAGGTAAAACATATCGATATACAACTAACCCAATGGTTGCAACTGGTGACGGTGTGGCTATGGCATATCGTGCCGGAGCACGAGTTAATAATATGGAATTTTATCAATTTCACCCAACCTTACTGCACCATCCTACTATAAATAACTTTTTAATATCTGAAGCTGTTCGAGGTGAAGGTGCTATTTTAAGAAATGCTGATACTGAAAGAAGTTTTATGGAAAAATATGCTCCTGAAGCACGCGAGCTTGCAACTAGGGATGTAGTATCAAGAGCGATTTTTACCGAGATAGAACAAAGCTATCAAAACTTTGTATATCTTGATATTACCAATAAGCCAAAAAAATTCCTACAAAAACGCTTCCCGCAAATTTATTCTACTTTGTTAAAAGCTGGAATAGATATGTGCCAAGACTTTATTCCTGTTATACCAGCCGCACATTATCAATGTGGTGGTATATTAACTGATGTATCTGGACGCACAGATTTATCAAGATTATTTGCAATAGGAGAAGTCGCATGCACTGGATTACATGGCGCAAATAGACTTGCTAGCAATTCACTCCTTGAAGCAGTAGTCATGGCCACAAACGCCGCCAAGCAGTCATTAATAGATATAAGGAATCCGCTAAAATCATCACTAAATATTGATGATTGGAATTCCATTCGTGAGCCAAATGCAAGACGAGCCAGTCAAATTAATGCTCATTGGCGAGGATTACGTGGGGAAATGACTTCATATGCCGGAATAGTACGTACTGAGGCAGGACTCCAAGATTTATTAAAACTAATTCAACAACGCCATACAATTATTGAAGAGTATTACTGGAAACACAGAATTAGTAGAGACTTTATTGAATTAAGGAATATAATTCTAAATGCTGAGCTTATAGTCAAAGCTGCTCTAGCAAGGCGAGAATCACGCGGCGGACATTTTCGAGAAGATTTTCCACATAAGAGTTTAAATGCTTGCGATAGCATAGCTTATATGCATAATATAACAACCGATCATATATGATGAGAACGTAGTATGTTCAAAGATACAATTAGCTACCAACCAACTAAATCCATCATGCCTATTACTAATGACATGAGCATTTGTCAAAGTGATTATCCGCTTGATTGGTATCAAGAAGAATTTATTCCATACGCCGAAGAGTATATTGCCCTACCAGATAGAAAACTTGTTACGATTCTAGAATGGATGCGCCCATATATGCATAAAGCACAAGAACACTTTGGAGATAAGATGTTACTACTTGCCCATTATTATATGGGAGGCGATATAGTTAGATTAATAGAACAATTTGGTGGACAAATTGGTGACTCTTATCAATTAGCCTTAATGGCTGCAAATAATCCACAAAAAGAAGTTATCATCGAATCAGCCGTACATTTTATGGCCGAATCAATTAGTATTCTAGCTAATCAACAACAAACAGTATACATCACTAATCCAAAATCAGGTTGTACTATGGAAATGTTAGCTAAAGATTTCATGGTAGAACCTGCATTTTTAGATCTAAATGACAGATATGGACCAGAAAATATTCTACCGGTATGTTATATGAATACATCAGGGCGAGTAAAAGCCATGACTGGCGCCCAAGGTGGGGCTGTTTGCACAAGTTCTAATGTGAAAAAAATTTTTCAATGGGCACTTGCTCAAAATAAAAAAATTCTCTTTATTCCAGATCAACATATGGGAGAAAATGTAGCCTACTGGCTAGGAATAAAAGACATAGCTTATTGGCCAGGAGGTACAGCAGGCGCACAATATTCTTTAGCAGAACAAAACCAACAAACATTAGATAAATTCGATAAGGCAAAATTAATCTTATTTGCCAGTGAATGTGCGGTTCATACTTACTATCAGGCATACATGTGTGAATATTGGCAACAACATGGCTTTGTCACCATTGTTCATCCTGAGTGTAAAAATGAAGTAATAAAAGTAGCAGATCATGCAGGTTCAACGGCATTTATCTGGGATTATGTTACTAATGATCGCGCCAATACAAAAAAATACGCAATTGGCACAGAAAACCATATGGTAGAAAACTTAAAACAATTCTGTATTAATAAAGGTATTCAAGTTGTAAACCTTGCTGAAGCAAAAAACATAAAAGATGAAAAAGGCGTTGGCTGTGGTTGCGCAACTATGTCACGCAATGATCCTCCTCACTTAGTAGCATTAGTAGATCTTTTACGCAAAGGAAAACCACTACCTTACAACATTGTAAATGCCGGTGACATAGTAAACGAATTTACTGGTATTCGCCAAAGGTTACAAAATAAAGATCAAAAGTGGGTTATAGATAATGCCAAAAAAGCATTGCAAAAAATGATAGAAATTACTGAAAATAGCTAACTTAAGCAAGAATCATGATTTTTAGTTTTAATAGAACAAAAAATAAATTTTATCAACATACCCTATTAAAACAAGTAAAGGCTATACTCCTCGCAGGGCCTACGCATGAAAAGACTAGAATATAAGCAAAAAGTGACAGTGTTCGTCTTTGCGAGCTTTGGCGAAGCAGATAGGTTCTTTAATTGGAAATCGATCTGGATTGCTTCGCTTCGTTCGCAAAGACTACATACTATTTTTCATGCGTAGGCCCTGATACTCCTAGTTATTATAATAGCAAATAGCTGAATTTTGTAACCTTACTTTTTCCAGTTTTTATACCAAACTATAAATTTATCTGGAGGAAGTGCTTTGCTAAAGTTAAATCCTTGGCCAAACTTGCATTCTAAATTTAGTAATAAATCTTCATGCTTTTGGGTTTCAACTCCTTCAGCTATAACATCTATTTTGACTGCTTTAGCAATATCTAACATGGCCTTTAATATTTGAATATCACGTTCATTGTTCAAAATATTTTTTATAAAATTCATATCTATCTTAACGTATTTAAAAGGTAGTGCGGCAAGGTGGCTTATAGAGGAAAAACCTGATCCAAAATCATCTAATGCAAACATGATGCCCATTTTAATGCATTCTTTAATGACCTTTTGAATAGATGTAACGTTTGCAATAATACTCGATTCTAAAATTTCGAATTTAAGTGATTTTTGGATACCTTTAGGAAAAGGTGCTAAAAGTTTTTTTAACACATCAAGAAAGTCTTTCTGCTCAAGTTGCATAGCATCAATATTAACGCTTATTGAGGTATTAAAGCCTTTTTTTCGCCAGATATTAAGTTGATTTAATGCTGTGACAATAGTCCACTCGGTTAGTTCAAGTAAAAATTTATCATGTTTAATCTGATCGATAAACATATTTGGGTACAAAAGTCCTCGTATAGGATGTTCCCAGCGTATCAATCCCTCTACGGCTATCAAAGTATGGGTCTTCATATTTACTATAGGTTGATAGTAAAGCTTAAATTGATTTTTCACTAATGCCTGTCGTAACCTATTAATTATAATGCTATCTTGTTTTTGCAATAACTCGTAGCCAACATCAAAAGTAGTTATTCTATTTTTGCCAGAAATTTTACTCTTATACATGGCTTGATCAGCCTTGCGAACTAGTTGTTCCGGGGTTGTATTCTCGTCCTGCGGATAAAAAGTAACTCCCATACTAACGCTAAATGTAATACTATGATTTTGTACCAAGATCGGATGTTCTATTTCTTTATAAATTCTGTTTATTATTTGATAAAAAATATCTATGTCAGAAATATCCTGAATCAAAAGCAAAAATTCATCTCCGCCATATCTGGAAAGTGTATCTTGCTCACGAATATTTTTTTGGATTATTTTTGCAAATGATTGTAAACACAAATCTCCCAATTGGTGCCCATATTGATCATTGATTTTTTTAAAGTCATCAAGATCAATAAAAACCAATCCTATAGTTTTCCTGGATCTTATAGTTCGAAGCATAGCTTGCTCAAGTCTATCAATAAATAAAACACGATTAGGCAAGTTTGTCAGGCTATCGTAGTAAGCCATTTGTTGTAATTTTATTTTTTGTGCCTCTTGCTCGGAGATATCATAGAAAACACCTACATAATTTATTATCTCATCATTCTCATCTCGTACTTCTGAGATGGCTAAAAATTGTGGGTATAGTTCCCCACTCTTTTTTCTATTCCATATTTTACCATACCAATAACCATTTTTTTTTATATGCTCCCACATCTTTTTATAAAATGTTTTATCTTGCTTTCCTGATTTAAGAATATTAACATTCTTTCCGATTACCTCATTTTTGCTGTACCCAGTAATATTACAAAATTCATTGTTGACATCTATTATAACGCTTTCAGGATCAGCTATTATGATTCCTTCTTTTGCATACTTAAATACACTCGCCGAAATTTTAAGCTTATTTTCGTATGCTTTTCTTTGAGTAATATCGTGTAATGTCGCAATAAATACGTCTTTATCCTTCCATTTACCTGGTTGAATACTAAACTCAGCCATTACAATTTTATTGCCTGGAGTTAATAATTCAATTTCGTGGTTAGATATGTTTTTAACAGGGAAAAGAAAATTTATATTGAGAAGATCATTCTGCTTCCTTTTCAATAAATTGTAAGCTGAATTATTGGCGTATAGGACATTTCCATCTAAATCTAAGATGAGAACGGAAACTGAGAAAGCCTCAACAAATTTTTCCCAGTAAGATTCATTATTATTGCGCTTTGATTTCATGGATATCTAGTCCTGTGAGAACTTGATCACGATCTGAAAGATCGCCAATGACACGACATATTGGCTTTGGAAACTCTTTGATTAGTAATGGTGTAGCTATTATATTTTCAGAGTCTGCCAAATCAGGATGCTCTTCCAAATTAATAATTTCAAGTTTATATAAATCACGTAACGCGGGAGATTCACAAATTAGTTCTAAATTTTTTATAGCCTTACGAGCAAGTAAGGTATAGCCAATAATATATAATTTAAATTTATATTTTGGCATATTACTTTTCCCGTGATTGTCGATTAATAAACTCAATTGCATCTATATTTTTTAGCTTGACTTCTAAATCGCGTTTTTTCTCCTGCAAACTGAATTTCAAATTTTCATTTTTAATCTCTTCAATACTTATAGATTTATCTTTATATCTATCTAGGCGTTTAATTTGATCGTTTATTTCATATAGCTGCTCTTGAAGTGATAATCGTATTTGTTTATCTAACAACATTTTTTGTTTTTTTGTGCTACCAAATACAATCTCCCCACCACCTATATATGGATCTTGTATCTCAATTCCTTTATTAGAAATAACAAATTCTTTTATTTGCTTGGAATTTGCACTTCCTCGAGATTTTTTAATTTGTATGGAACGATTCATTTCGCCATTAGCTTCTTTTAGATCAAGTTTAATCCAGGTGTCTATCAAACTTGAGATACCGATGATATGCTGTAAACCTTTGCTATCTTTTAAAAGCTCAATAAAAAAAATTGTAATATTTCTAGTTTTAAGGTTAGATACAAAACGTACCAATAAAGATTTTACTTCAAGTGCTGTACCTATATCCAACATTGAAGTTACTGGATCAATAACTACCAGATCAGGACATTCGTTGTCAATGGCATCAAAAATATTAATCAAATGCTCCTCAAGACCCATCTCTACAGCACGTATTGATTTTAAAATAAAAAGATGTTTCTTAAGTGCATTAGCTATATTAATACCAGCTGACTTAATATTATACAAAAAGTCACTATAAGACTCTTCATAGGTAAAATAAATTACTTTTTTCTTATTAGATACAGCTGCGCACGAAATTTGAGATACCATGAGCGACTTTGCCGTACCTGATATACCACTAATCATTATAGAGCTAGCTTCCAAATAACCACCACCTAGCATACTATCAAGTTTAGGGTTACCAGTGGAGCATCTTTTTTTGCTATCTTTATTATTAAGTTGGCTATCTGTTATGGGAAAAAGACTAATACCATTACCATTCAATAAAAAAGGATATTCGTTTGTTCCATGTGCTGAACCACGGTATTTTTCTATGCGCAAGTAACGCGTCATAAGCTTATCTCGAATCGTTTGCTTGAGCAAAATAACGCAGTCAGTTACATACTCTTCAAATAAGTATTCTCTATCAAACAAAAAAGCATCTGAAGATGTGCATAAAAGTGTAATCTTGTTTTCACGAGACCAGTTAAATAACTCCAAAAGTGTTAAGTCATTTTCTTTTGGATCTACTCCAATCAATAGATTGTGAAGAGAATCAATGATTAAAATAGGATTTTGTCCCGTAAGATTATTTTGTATTCGAAGTAAAATAGCTTTCAGTTCAAAGTTACCAACTATGGCATCAGCGAGAGACGGCCTGAAATCTAATATGCGTAATGTATGATTTTTTAATGCAACCGTACCTTGGAGACCTAATTTATCCATATTTTCCACAATAATATTAGGCGCTTCATCACATGTTACAAAGCACACATTGTGATGATCTATAGTACTTTGATTAGTAAAAAGTTGACAAAAAATCGTTTTTCCGCATCCAGGACCAGCTTTTAATAATGTCGGGCATCCCTCTGGATATCCACCTTTAAGAATAATATCCAAACCCTTTATACCAGTTGATATTTTTCTCACAAAACATCCTTATTATATGATATACAATATAATTATAGCAAAAAAAAAAAAATCTCCGACTCTACCCCAAAATTTTAGTTGCAACCAAATAACTTATTGTTATAATTAGTACCTTAATGCCGGGGTGGCGAAATTGGTAGACGCGCCAGACTCAAAATCTGGTGATGGTGACATCGTGTCGGTTCGACTCCGACCCTCGGTACCATAATTATCTATGTGAATATGCCGTGCAAAGCTTAACTTTACACAAGAAATCATTCTTACCATTAATAATAATATTTTGTGCTTTATTTTTAAGAATTATTGCTATTGGTAACATGGATTTGATTGCTGAAGAAGCATATTATTGGAATTATGCGAATCATTTAGATCTAAGTTACTTTGATCATCCTCCAATGATTGCTTATCTTATTAAAATTTCAACTACTATTTTTGGAATTAATGAATTTGCAGTCAGACTACCAGCTATTATATGTTGGGCAATAGCTGGGTTTTATTGTTTTAGACTTAGTGAATATATATATCCTGGAACCGGAATATACTCACTACTATTAATTTCAATATTGCCATTCTTCTTCATCCAATCAGTAATAATGACTCCTGATTTACCATTGATGGCAACATGGTC
>JAUIBC010000066.1 GCA_030427555.1 Gammaproteobacteria bacterium
CTCCTACAATTAAAATTCGTTCTTGTTTTTTTAAAGCTTTCTCTATACGTTTACATGCTTTATCGACATCTTTTAGATCAACAAATGGTAGAAGAGACTTAAATGTTTTATCAAGTTGAGCAATATCAGATATATTACGCAGTGCATAAATTCTCTGAAGAACTGGATGAATATCTGGTATTAATTTAATATCTTTTGCTATTTTTTTTTGTTGAATACGCATTTGATCGCCTTAAAAATTTTACTTTTAGATTGTAATTTATATGCCTTATTATTCCAGTACCAATAATTTATTTTTTGCAAAAGTTTATCAGGAAGATTTTGTAAGCTATTTTTAGATGAGCCAATAAATATGGCATCTTTTTTTATAGCAAGATTATCAGTATAAGAGCATGCTTTGTTAGATAAAATTTTTGCGAATCTTAAAGATATTTCATCTAAAGCTATTATCTGAGTTGATTTACTATCTTGCAAATAACCTTCTCCCCAGACCCATACCCCATTTACAGGATATAAACCTTTTTCACCTGGAAGTTGTAGATTACTTAATAACATTTGACTCATAGTTATAAACTTTTGCCAATATAAACTATCGTCTAAATTTGCAAGCTCTGACATTAGAGAACGATGTAATATTGAGTAAACTGGCTTTGCGACTGGTATATTCTTATCTTGTGCTTTAAGTAACCATGTTGTAGTGTCATGCATATATAGTTGCATTCCCTCACTCGCAACAAATTCAGAAAACACATTAAATACAAATTCACTTTGTTGTTGGCTTAAAGAAAAAGCATAACCTGCAGCCACTAACATAGAATCATTATGAGTTGCTTGCCAATTTATAGGTGATACAACTAACCAATTTCCATCTAACCCATGAAAATTTCTTAGTAAATCTCCAACTGGAGGTTTATCTACATGGTAACCAACATTTATTAAAATATTTAATAAATAATCTTGATAATTAGTAATTGGTACGGCAGAGTCAGGCTTGATATCAATACTTGAGTCTAATATTATCTTCATTTAAAAAAAATGTTAAAATAACGCAGTATAAATTATTAGTTTAAGAAAAACTATGGAAATAAATAAAGAAAACAAAGCTAAATTCGCTATAGAATCTTATGATGCAGAAAGTGTAACAATTCAATCTGAAAAATACACTACTAGCATATTAATATCTAGCAATAAAATTGAAACTAACTGGGAAGTGCGAACAATTGCAGATTTAAATACAGATAATATTCAAAAGATATTATCCTTAAAACCAGAAATAATTATCATAGGACATGATAATATAGATACTCAAATACCTATAAATATTAGAGTATTATTAACCAAACAAAGAATAGGCATTGAAAGCATGTCTGTTGGAGCAGCATGTCGCACATTCAACATACTATTAAACGAAAATCGCAATGTTGTTTATGCCTACATTAAATAAATCTAGCTAAAAAACTTAACAATATCTTCTTGAGTTAAAGATAGCTTAGGAGTATTTTGTCCAGATAATACACTGTTATATAAATCATGTTTCTTGTCTTGAATATCCATAATAACTTCTTCAACACTTCCTTTTACTATAAGCTTATAAATAAAAACTGGATTTTTCTGTCCAATACGATGGCTTCTCCCAGCAGCTTGTTCCTGAACAGCTGGATTCCACCAAGGATCATATAGAATTACAGTATCGGCTTTTGTCATATTTAAACCTGTACCACCAGCCTTTAAGCTTATCAAAAATATAGATGCTTCACCTGCCTGAAATTTATCTACTAACTCTTGGCGATTTTTAGTTTCTCCAGTTAATTTTAAATAAGAATATTCTCGCTCCAACAAAACTTTCTCAATTAACTTTAACATTGAAGTAAATTGTGAAAAAACCAATACACTTCGACCTTCATCCATTAAATTATCTAATAAATCCATAAATGCATCTAATTTAGCCGAAGAAGAATGCGCTATCTTTGCTTCTTCCAGAGGAACTAAACGCGGATCACAACAAACCTGGCGCAATTTTAAAAGAGCATCTAAAATAATAATCTGACTACGACCTATACCTTGTGCCTTAATAGCCATTCTAACCTTATCTTCCATTGTCAAACGAATTGCTTCATATAAATCACGCTGTGGACCTGCTAATTCAACAAATCTTACTATTTCTGTTTTCAGTGGTAACTCTTGCAACACTTCAGCTTTCGTTCTACGCAGAATAAATGGACTAATACGACCATTTAATAGTTTTTTACACTCTAAATCATTTTCTTTTTCAATAGGCACACTAAAAGATTGACGAAATTGTTTATTATCACCAAGTAACCCTGGCATTAGAAAGTTAAATAACGACCATAATTCACTAAGATTATTTTCAAGAGGAGTACCAGTTAAACATAATCTATGTTTTGCATTTAATTGTTGAATAACTTTGGTTGTTTTAGCTCGCGAATTTTTAATGAATTGGGCTTCATCTAGAATCAAATAATAAAACTCATATGCTAAAAAGCGAGCCTTATCGCGCTGCATTAAACCGTAAGTAGATATTACGATATCATAATCATCAAAGTCGACATTATGCCTATCAAAGCCGTGAAAAACTAAAACCCGTAAATTAGGTGTAAACTTAGAAGCCTCTGCAAACCAGTTTCCAACTAAGCTTGTTGGAGCAACTATCAAGCTTGCGCAATTTAAATTACCCTGTTCTTTTTCACACTGAAAATTAGCTAGAGTTTGAACTGTTTTTCCAAGCCCCATATCATCCGCTAAAATTCCAGAAAAGCCATTACTTTTTAAAAACTGCAGCCAATTTATACCTTGTTGTTGATAATCACGTAAGTTTGTCTGTAACCCACGTGGTTTTTCTACATCTGGTAAATCTTTATTGATAAGGCTAACTAACTTTTTCTGAAAATTTTCTGTCCCTTGCCAACGCGCCTTTGTAGACTGAATAGCTAATTCTGCTTCGCGCATTAACATTAACTGATACTCTGCAATTGCTAGATAATCGTCTTTTACTTTAGTCCGCTTGCCAAAACTTATTAGCAATTTGAGTAAAGGTTTAATCCTACCGAACTCGATTTCTAACCATTTACCCTTGGCAATAGGCAACGCGACCAATTTATCATCCGCGGTAGTATCAATATCTGTATGATCAAATTGCTGTAAATAATGTATTATTATCGGCAAAATATTGATTTGCTTATCATCTATAATAATACCGAGCTTATATCCAAAAAAGTCATTTTTCGTACCAATATGCTCTGAATACCAATTAATTTCTTCTGCCGGCAAGATTTCATCGCCTGGTAGAATTTGTGCCTCTATAATAGGTGGCTTTATTTCAGGAGCTTTTATTTTTAAAACGTTAAGATTAGCTTTTTGCTGTAAAGCAAAAAAACAGGAAGCCACATGCTTACATTTAAAGCGCTGAGAGCAATCGCATCTCTCCCGCTGCGCAGGCCACGATTTAAAGTCAATATGAATATTATAAATATGTCCAGCGTCGCCTTTTACTCTTGCGCGCACAAGACCTTCACTTAACTTAACATTTAATACATCCCCACGCAAAAAACATTGATGACCATCTTTGATCACAGCAGAGGGAAATTCTTGTTCCATTTTCAATAAAGCGGCTTTTAGCATATTTTTTAATAGCTTAGTAACAATGTACTCAAACAACAGAACCAAGTATAATACACCAAATCACCGCGTTTTTTAATCATTAAAACATAAATGTATACATCAATTAAAATACTAATAGCTCAAACAAATCCAAGTATTGGAGATATTGTTACTAATTGCCGCAAAATAATTCAAGTTATAAATGATAACAAAAACTCTCATGACTTAATAATTTTTCCAGAATTGGCTTTAACTGGATACTTATTAGAGGATTTATTCTTTCGTGAAGAATTATATATTAAAGTTAATGAAGCGTTAGAATGTATAAAAAATGCATGTGACAATAACTGTCATGTAATAGTCGGACATCCACAAAAAATTCAAAACCAAATTTTTAATCAAGCTAGCATTTTTATAAATAGTACTTGTAAGATTACTTATAGTAAGCAAAACTTACCAAATTATGGAGTGTTCGATGAGCAACGATATTTTACAGCATCAGAAAATAAATTACCTGTTTTTACAATAAAAGAACAACAAATAAAAATTTGTATATGCGAAGATTTATGGCAAAGTGATCTATTAGACATTTCTCATTCCATTCCAACTAATATTCTGATCGCAATTAATGCTTCACCATTTGACTTAGAAAAACACGCAAAGCGCATACAATTATGTAAAAAATATGCAAGCTCAGGTATGGCTGTAATTTATGTTAATCAAGTTGGCGGGCAAGATGAGATAATATTTGATGGCGCATCTTTTGCTTTAAATCCTAAAGGCGAAATTATAGCCCAAGCCCCTCAATTTATAGAAACAACACAAACGATTACAATCGATAAAAATAAAAGCACAGGACAAATAACCAAAATTTTACCTAATGATGCTGCAGTATACCAAGCCATACTTTTAGGCCTAAAAGATTATGTACATAAAAATAACTTTAAAGACGTGTTACTAGGTTTATCTGGCGGTATTGATTCCGCTGTATGTCTCGCGTTAGCAGTTGATGCTTTTGGAGCATCTCACGTAACAGCCGTTCTTCTACCATCACAGTATACCTCGGATATCAGTAATGAAGATGCTATACAAATGGCTAATGGTTTAGAGGTGAAATACTTCAAACTACCAATAGATAGCACCTATAATTGCATGTTTGATGCAATAGAACAAATAACTAACGATCCAAATGATTTAACTAGACAAAACTTACAAGCTCGAATTCGTGGTACGTTACTTATGGCATTATCAAATAATACTAATGCTATGTTAATTTGCACGAGCAACAAAAGTGAGACTGCTGTAGGTTATAGCACTTTATATGGGGATATGATTGGCGGATATTCACCTCTTAAAGATCTCTTCAAAACCATGGTCTATCAGATAGCAAATTATCGCAATAAAATATCTGAGGTAATCCCCAAAAGAATTATAACTAGAGCACCTAGTGCTGAACTTGCACATGAACAAAAAGATGAAGATACCTTACCCAAATATGAACTACTAGATCCTATTTTAGAGCTTTACATTGAAAATAATCTAACAATAGAGCAAATAACTACTGAAGGATATCCGAAAGACGTAGTTAATCAAGTTATTCAACTATTACATAATAGTGAATATAAACGTAGGCAATCTCCACTAGGTCCAAAAGTATCTACACGAGCCTTTGGTAAAGATTGGCGCTATCCTATAGCTAAAAAATTCAAATAAATAATAAAAATATTAATCCAAGCAATTTTATACTTGCAAAAAAAACCTAACTAGATAACATGAGAGTATAAATATATTTAATAAGAATAAGTTACATGAAAACTGTTGGTTTTTTTGTTTTAATGCTTCTAAATTCCGCTATTACTGCGGCTACCCCTATAGATGGTTGGTATTCTACAGTTTTTGGTGGTTATGCTTACGCTCCTGGAAATATCAATAATACTAATTATGGCCTAACCCGTAACAAAGTCATCTATCAATCTGGTTTTGATGCTGGCGGTAATTTTGGTTATAAAAGTAATCCAATGCGCTACGAGGCAGAAGTATCTTACTTTAAAGTAAATACCGATAAATTTAATATTAACTCAGTGAGACAAACTAGTGTAAGTGGTTATAATCAAGCAGTCATTGCCATAGCAAATATATATTATGATTTTCCCCGCAGTAACTCTATATTACAACCTTACTTAGGAGTAGGACTTGGTTATGCTTGGGTACAAACATTGTTAAATAGTAAAGGACCAAATGCACCAACCAAATATTCTGTTAGTAGTCCTGCATTTGCTTACCAAGGAAATGCAGGTATCACTTTAAATTTTGCTGAGAATTATGCTTTATATATAGGCTATCGTTATATAACTACTATTAAAATAGTTGACTTTGGCGCGGCATTTCAAGGACATAACGCAAACTTAGGCGCAACCTATAGATTTGATGGTAATGATTATAAATAGGACAGCAAATAATGTATAAAATAATTAGCCTCATACTATTTATCTTATTTAATACGCAAATATATGCTGTGCAACCAAAAAATGATTGGTATGCTGGGATATTTTTAGGGCCAAGTGCTAGTGCTTCAAGTAGCATTGCGTTTGGCAATAAAATTGAGTTTACTGGCACAAATGTAATTATATCTGGCGGAGGAGTTTCAGGGCCTAATGCCAGTATATATGCAAGCTCCGGGCTAATTTCATACTCTGTTTTAGGAGAAATTGGCGGTCAACTAGGATATAGATTTTGTAACCGTCACCGAATTGAACTAGAGTTTTTTTACAATAATAATCCAATTAAAGAATTACAATTATATGATTACAAGGTAGTTAGCCAATACTATAACGAAGATGTATATGTAAAAAGTTTAAAAAACAAAAATAACTCTGTTGATGCATTCCTTAATGGTGAAGCTAATAGCGGCGCATTTATGTTTAATTTTATCTATGATTTTTTATCTGCCAGCGCTGATTCTGATGGATTTAACAAAGTAGCTCCTTTCGTAGGAGTTGGTATCGGATATTCTTATGTACAAAACGCCATGCAAATATATAGACCAACTACTAGTGACCCTGCCCTAGACCCATACCCAAACCGTGAAATATTTGCCGCATTACAAAAAAGATATGTGTATGCTGGTCAGGTTCTAGCTGGTATTAATTATTTTATTGATGACTTTACATGGATTGGTATTGATATGCGTTACTTTACTACTGGTTCGTCCGCGTCTAAAACTGCTTATACTTATATTGATCCTACAAATTGGGCAAATTCGACAACCATATTAAGCCCAGTAAATATATTTCCTAAAAAAACTCAAATATTATCAGCAAATCTATCTTTCAGCGGCACACTTAACTTCTAACTTATTTGGAGTTTGTATCTTGAGTAATGAAAAAAACTATAAAATATTACCATCTTTATTATCAGCAAAATTTATAAATCTTAAAGATGAAATTTCAGCGATAATCTCGGCTAAAGCTGATATGTTACATATAGATGTAATGGATAATCATTATGTTCCAAACTTAACATTTGGCCCGCTGATTTGCCAAGCAATTCGCTCTGAATTCATAAATTTACCTCTTGATGTACATTTAATGGTAGAGCCCACTGATAATTTAATTCAGCAATTTGCAGAAGCTGGCGCTAATAGGATTAGTATTCATAATGATGCAACTATACATTTAGATAGAAGTTTACAGCTTATAAAAAGTTATAAAATACAAGCCGGATTAGCCTTAAATCCAGCTACAGATCCTAAAGTAATTGAATGGTGTTTACATCGCCTAGATTTTGTTTTAGTAATGACTGTTAACCCTGGATTTGGTGGACAAAGTTTAATTAAAAATGTTATTCCAAAAATAGAGTTTATTCGAGAAAAATATCCCAAACTACCTATTTGTGTAGATGGTGGAGTTAATATTAATAACATTAAAAACCTAGCAAAAGCTGGTGCTAAGGAATTTGTTGCAGGATCTGCTATATTTAATAGTGATAATTATAAAAATACTATTAACCAAATGCGTGAGCAACTAAATACTTTATAACCATGAATAATATAATAATAAGGTTTTTAAAAAAATGGCGTTGCATTAATTGTCTTTTTCTGTTGATTTTTACAGGCAATGCAATAGCGGATGCAGATTATCTACAGAAATTTCAAACTTATCAAAAATATACTGAAAACATCCCAGAAGTTTCTGACAATGAGTTTATTAATTTTATATCTATACCATCTCCACTAACTAATAAATTACGCGAAAAGTTATTAGTCAAACTTGCAAAGAAAAATGACTGGAAGAATTATATAAAATATTATCGCCCTTCTGATAATATAAGCCTTCAATGTTATGCCCAACAAGCAAGACTTGAATCTGAAAGCAAAGATATAGTTATAAAAGATATTTTACCTTTATGGTTAAACGGATCTTCGCAACCTGAGGCTTGCGCTAACATCTTTAATGTCTTACTAAGCGATAAAACCAATAATAATAAATATATAAATCAAAGAGCAAGCCTTGCGCTTGAAAATAAAAATTTCTCGCTTGCTAATTATTTACTTAAAAAATCTAATCCAGAACAAAGAGAAAATCTAAATCTGCTAAATTTAATTCACCGCCATCCACGTAAAATAACCATGCTAAGTCCCAGTGAATTTAATGGAGACTTATATTTATATGGTCTTAAAAGAATAACTAGACAAGATCCTAAGCTTGCAATTCGCCTATTTAATCATCCTCGCACTAAAAGTATTATGAATAAGAGTCAACAACAGAAATTTTTAGCATATTTTGCATTATATAAAGCTATACGTAATAAAGACGATGCTCCATTTTGGCTCGCGAAAGTTGATAAAGAGTATTACACTGATTCATTAACCGACTGGCAAATTCGCTATGCTATTGGCCATAAAAATTGGCAACAATTATTAAACCTAATTGAATTATCTCATGATAAAAAAAGCTCACGCCTAAAATATTGGCAGGCACGAGCTTATGCCGCTATGGGAAACAAAATTAAAGCTAAAGAAATTTATACAAAAATTAGTGAACAACGTAATTATTATGGATTTTTAGCGAGTAAGAAACTAAAAAAACAATTAACTTTAGTAAATGAAGAAGTAACCCATAAAAAAGAAACTTTAGCTTCTTATAAACCAATTACCGATGAAATTAAAGAATTATTAGCAAACCATAAGACTTTACAAGCATCAAGAATGATAAACGATTTTAGCAGCGAGCTTACTAAATCTGAATTAAGTGCGTTTGCATATTGGGTTGCAAAAGAATTAAACTGGAGTGGTAAATCTATCTACTTATGTAATAACGAAGATTTATTTAACCAATTATCTCTTAGGTTTCCACTTACTTATAAAAACATTATATACAGCAATTCTAAGAGCTTTAATATCCCTGCCCCACTAATTTACGCAGTAATTAGACAAGAAAGTGCGTTTTTTGAAAATATCACTTCACCTGCAGGAGCAACTGGGTTAATGCAAATAATGCCACAAACCGCAAAACAAGTAGCCAATAAGTTTAAAATTTCATACAAAAGCCATAAAGATTTAAATATTCCTACTAAAAACATTCATATAGGATCTGCCTATTTAAAACAGTTAAGTAAAAAATACGAAGATAATTTAATACTAATGACAGCGGCTTATAATGCAGGACCAAATCAAGTTAATTATTGGCTTAAAAATAATCCGCATAAAGATATGGATAT
>JAUIBC010000067.1 GCA_030427555.1 Gammaproteobacteria bacterium
AAAGTAGCGCTTAAGGTTTTTCCTTCACCAGTACGCATTTCAGCAATTTTACCTTCATGTAATACCATCCCACCTATCATTTGTACATCAAAATGTCTAAGCCCTAGAGTTCTTACAGACGCTTCTCTAACTAATGCGAATGCTTCTGGTAAAATATCATCCAATGTTTCTCCAGATTCTAGTCTTGTTTTATATTCTTTTGTTTTATTTCTAAGCTGTTCATTAGTTAAGGATTGCATTTCCTTTTCAAAAAAATTAATGGTTTTAAGGGTCTTTTCCATCCTTTTTATAGTCCGTTCATTACGGCTACCAAATATTTTTTTCATTAATGTATTGAGCATAGCTCTATAGTTCCTTTTAAATTATTGAAGTTTAATTTACTTTATATTTATATAAATTCCAATAGGGCGTTGGTTTTAATCGTTAACCATTAATCAATATATTCCGAATATTGGTTGTTTGCATAAGATATTTTATGTTTAAATTCGGTTAATTTTATGTCTGTTTTAGATATGGTAACTGATGATTGATCCATTATTGACTCACCAAATTTATAAATTATTCTTTCCTTGCCCATGCATGCATTTACATCATTTTCAGCTGCTTTAGCTTTGATTTTAATATTTTTTTCAGCATGAGTTTTAGCAAGATTATGACCATATTTTTTAGTTAACATGTTCATTGTTTGTTGTGGAGATAATATTACAGCCGAAGCATTATTACCTCCAAATCCCTTAGAGTTTATAATGGTTGCAAGCATTTGTTTACCATTCTCACCAACATACATATGATCAGTTAGAATCTTAAGGTTAGATTGATGAACATCGTTAGCAATATGATCTATAGTTTTAATTCCTGGTATCCAACCATAATTCCAGACGCCTAAAGTAGCAGCTAGTTGATCTCCGCCAGCAACACTTACTGAATGACCAACATAGGATTTGATTGCTGTTACTGGCCATTTAGTTATGTTAAAAGTTTTAGCTACCTCATTTAAAATATGGCTTTCTGTTATGCGGTTTTGTGGAGTGCCTGTTCCGTGTGCTTGTACGTAGGTTTTGTTTAAATTATCTTGACCTATTAACTGTTTGGTTAGAGCGGCTGCTTTAGCAATTGTAATGTAGTTACCAATACCTGGGCTTGCTATAGATTTTTTATTAGCATCAGCATTGATAAAAACATCTGGTACAGAACCATATATATTCATACCAAGCTTAAGAGCTAATTCATCTTCCATAAGTACAAAAAATTGCACTGACTCAGCAAGAGTAAATCCGCTATTTGTCGAAAAAGGGCGACAAGCTCGGCGATTATTAGGTGTGTTAGTACCATCTAACTCGCATAAACTATCATCTGTTGCAAGAGCACCCATTACTCTAAATCCATTGACAATATCAGAGACAACAGGAGCTTCTGAGTTACCAACAAAGACAACTTTTGCTTTCCCAGTTTGGATATCAGTAATTCCTTGGCGTAAGTTATATAAAAATGAAGCGCATGCCCCAATATTGTTACCTGTTGTTCCAACACTATTTAAAATATAACTATTTATAAAATCAGCTGGCATTTCTGCAAGTGATAGAGCCATCATTTTCGAATTAATGCGCTGCCCTGATAGCGGTTGGCTGATTAAGCCTGATAGAGAGTTTTCATCAACTTGAGATAAGCCACTACCTGCATAGACAGCTACTTCATCAGGATTAATATGCTCGAGAATTTCATCCCATTCTATTCCTAAAGAATTTAATGCATCTGATGCTCCATAAACAGTGAGTTTAAGTCCACGTGGGTGATGAATAGAATGGTATAGTTCGCCTGGATCAAATCCATCTGGAATTTCTCCCGCGCTTGATACAGGGTTTTTAAGTGCATCAGGAATTAGTATTTCTAATTCTTCATCGGTTTGGGCGATTACTTCTCCAGAGTCCAATTTTTCAATTTTTAGTTTATTGGTAAGTTCGGGAGATAGTTTAGTCTTATTAATACTGAATATGGTTGCAGTAGATTTTAAAGTAGCTTTGTGATTAAAAGGTACTTTATCAGGATCAAAAAGCTTTATACGTCTAATTAAAGTGCCTTTTTTAATTTCTTCTATATCTGCGGCTGTTAATTCTTTATTAGTCGATATATGCATACGTTTGGCAAAGTCTTGCCATGTATCTTGTAGTTGTGATTCTGATAATACATCACAAATAATTCTTTTATAGCTATGAAAGCCAGAAGTTCGACCAGCCGAATTCATTCCGCCCTGACCGACAATGACTGCTAATTTTGTCATGATTAATATTACACCTCAAACTTTTTCTTGGCATATGATATCATAAATTTGACGTATCCTAGTAGAAATAAAATTTAGTTACAGCTAATTTATTTCATGTGTTTTTAAACGTAATCCATTTTGTTTATATTCTTTATATAATCTACGTGAGTTTTCTTTGCTGTCATTATCTTGACCGACTATTTCAATTATACGCGCAAATTTTTTATAAAAATCAGGAGCTTGTGGAGACATATTGACCAATATATCATTGAATCCACGTGGTTCACTTGTATATCCCAGTTGAATTGCTGGAGGCGGTTCTGGTCCTTCGCCTTGGATGTTATGTGGTAAAAAGCTATCTTGTTTGAATGTCCAAAGTAGTTCATCTAGGGCATGAGTATCTTTTTGATTTGCGCAATATACGAAGATTTTATGCCCTAGTTTATAAGCTTTTTCTATTATTCTACAAGCAAATAATTCTTTACTAAGATTTGTATTAGGTTGTAATAAATAAAAATCAACTTGCATTTGCTATATCACGAATTAATTGGATTAATAAAGGCACAGGCCTCCCGGTTGCAGTTCGATTTTTTCCAGATACCCATGCAGTACCGGCTATATCTAGATGCGCCCATCTGTATTTTGTAGTAAATCTAGATAAAAAACATGCTGCAACAATAGTTCCAGCTATGCGCTCATTAGGTGAGTTTAACATATCTGCAACAGGGCTTTCTAAGAGCTCATTAATTTTTTCATCAATTGGTAGGCGCCAGGCTTTATCTTCAGACATTTCTGCTGCTTTTAATATATCAACCGCAAGTTTTTCATCATTAGTCATTAAACCTGTTGTATCATTTCCAAGTGCTATTATCACTGCTCCTGTTAATGTAGCTATATCGATTACGAATTTTGGGTTAAATTTTTCAGCGAAGGTTAGGGTATCCGCTAACACTAAGCGTCCTTCAGCATCGGTGTTGGTAATTTCGATAGTTTGTCCTGAATAACTAGTTATAACGTCACCTGGTTTTACCGCATTGCCGCCAGGCATGTTTTCAGCGCATGCTAATAGACCTATGATATTTACTGGAAGATTTAGGAGTGCTGCGGCTTTTATAGTACCTAAAACACTTGCAGCCCCACACATGTCATATTTCATTTCTTCCATACCTGAAGGAGGTTTTAAAGATATTCCGCCTGAATCAAAAGTAATTCCTTTGCCAACTAGAACTATTGGTTGTTCATTATCGGCGCCGTTATAATTTATTTCAATAAGTTTAGAGAATTCCTTGCTACCTTTTGCGACAGCTAGTAATGAGTTCATACCCATTTTTTGCATTTTTTCTTCGCTTAGAATTTTTGTTTTTATATTTTTGAATTTATTATCTAGTTCGGTTGCAATATTAGCTAAATACGTTGGAGTGCATATGTTTGCGGGTAAGTTGCCAAGATTACGGGTAAGAGTTATACCTTTTGCTATGGCAGTTGCTGATTCTATACTTTTCTCAGTAGCTCCATCCAAACAGAATTTGATTGATTTAAGTTTATGACTTTTTTTATCTTTAGTTTTAAAATCTAGTAATTGATAGCGGGCTGAGTCTATTAATAGAATCATCTTTTCTAGTTGCCAATCGGCATCACATTTGTTTAGCCTTGGAAGATTAATTATGGCTTCTTTTACTTTTTGTGCAAAAAGGTGTCCCGTAATTTTATTGATAACATCTTTTAATTTTTTTGGTGAAAAGTCTTTAGCGTTACCGCAATTTATAAAATAGTAATTGTTATTCTCATGGTAAATACAAGCCCAATTCAGCTCTTCATCAAAAACGTTTTCAAGGATGTTTTTTAAGTAGTCTGAGGATATTCCAAGTTTTTCACTTAGAACGTCAATGTCTGGCTTGTTAAATATACCACAACAAAAATAAGCTTTATTATTTTTTTCTGGTAAGGAAGTTAAGTTATATTGCATGGTATTAAAGTATCTAGTGAATTTTTTATATCTTATCTAAGTTGATACCTTTTTACTAGAGTTGAGAGCTTTGTATTAATAAATTTTTACCAAGTTACACATAGAAATTAATGGGATTTTCATGTATAATGCTCCCCATTTAACTTGTGGAGATACACATGCCTGTTGAGTACACTTTGTCTATTATCAAGCCTGATGCGGTTGCTAAGAACGTTATTGGGGAAATTTATTCTCGTTTTGAAAAAGCTGGTTTGCAAATTGCAGCTGCAAAAATGGTGCAGTTAAGTGCTGATGATGCAAAACAATTTTATGCAGTGCATAAAGATCGTCCTTTTTATAATGATCTAGTAAGCTTTATGATTTCAGGTCCGGTAATGGTACAAGTATTAAAGGGTGAAAATGCTGTTGCCAAAAATCGCGAAGTAATGGGCGCTACTAATCCAAAAGAAGCTGCTTTAGGAACAATTCGTGCTGATTTTGCAGATAGTATTGATGCAAATGCGGTACATGGTTCAGATGCTTTAGACACTGCACGCCAAGAAATAGAATTTTTCTTTACTAAAGAAGATATTTGTCAATAAAAAGACCATAATATGTCTGAAAAAGTTAATTTGCTAGATTTTAATAGTCAAAATATGTGTGAGTTTTTCTCCTATTTAGGAGAAAAACCATTTCGCGCACGCCAAGTATTTAAATGGATTCATCAAGCTGGTTGCAATGATTTTCAGGAAATGACTAACTTGTCTAAGGATTTACGTATTAAGTTAGGTGATATTGCTCAAGTAAAAATTCCTGAAATTATTCATGCACATCAATCATTAGATGGTACTTGTAAGTGGCTGTTAAAATTAGCGTGTGGTAACAGTATTGAGACGGTATTTATACCAGAGAGTAAGCGTGGAACTTTGTGTGTGTCATCGCAAGTTGGTTGCGCCTTAAATTGTAGCTTTTGCTCAACTGGAAAGCAGGGATTTAACCGCAATTTGACTGTTGCCGAAATTATTGGCCAAGTTTGGTTAGCAAATACAGAGCTTGCTAAGCAAAATGTTCAGATTGGTATTACTAATGTTGTAATGATGGGTATGGGTGAGCCATTGCTAAATTTTGATGCGGTTGTCGCGGCAATGGATATTATGATGGATGATAATGCCTATGGATTATCCAAACGCAGGGTTACATTAAGCACTTCTGGAATTATACCTGAAATGTATAAATTGCGTGAGGTAAGTCCGGTTTCCCTCGCTGTATCATTGCATGCTCCGAATGATAAATTGCGGGATGTTTTAGTGCCAATTAATAAAAAATATCCGTTAGCAGAGCTAATGCAAGTGTGTAAAAATTACTTTGCTAATGAACAAAGACGAGTAGTTACCTTTGAGTATGTTATGTTAAAGGGTATAAATGATAGTTTAGAACATGCTGATGAATTAATTGCATTATTAAAAGATGTTCCATGCAAAGTTAACTTAATACCATTTAATCCATTTCCAATGACTCAATATCAGCGTTCTTCTAATAATGCGATTAATTTATTTAAAGATAAATTGATAGCTAGTGGTATTAACACGATTACTCGCAAGACTCGTGGTGATGATATTGATGCGGCTTGCGGTCAGTTAGCAGGTAAAGTTGTTATCGATAGAACGTCAAGATCAGCTGCTTGGAAAAAATATACTGAACATTCCTCTGGAAACAATTGACATTTTTTATCCGTTTTTATTAAAATTCAATCCTTTTTAATTAGTTATTTGTAAAATATGCCTAAAATAAACGCGAATGCATTAAAGTCTTTTAACCTTGCTATTGCTCATACGTATGAACCTGAAACTCCACCTTTAAAAACAAACGATAATTATGAATATTTAAGAAATTTTATTGCACAACAAACAGATATTTTCAATGCACTGATGTATGCACAAGATGAAATTCTTCCACTTCTCAGAAATGGATTTGTAGATATTACTCCTCAACAATTTTTAAATTGGATAAAGAAAATTCATGAGAATGTTGCAGGTGAATTATATCATGGCCTTAATAAGGTTTCATCAACCATTTTTAAACCAGGAGAGTTTACATCAACTGCTGTATTTCGTTGGGAAAATGGCTATAGTTTTCAAGATGTTATTGAAGCACTTTTATCTTGCTCTGAAGAAATACCTTTGCAGGTATTTCAGGTTATTAATGAAAATTATCAAGTTGATCCTGAGTTATTAAAGAAATTTTTGCATTTGCTTTGTAAAATACGCGAAGACCAAAATATCCAAACTACAAAAAAACATGTTTCAATTGTAAGTAAAACTTTTGATAAATTGCAGTTTGCTTATCATAGAAATCTGTTAACAACGGAAGAAAAGAAACTAATCCGTAGTTTTGTTAAACCATGTATTCTGGTTTCCGATTTACAAAGCGCTATGGAAAATTATGCTATTGAAAGTCTTGAAAAATTAAAGAAATGTGATATTAAAAATGAGCAACTTTGTGTAGAAACTGTTGCAGAAATTTTCTATGGTTTAGTTGATATTCATCCTTTTATAAATGGCAATGGGAGAACTGCAACAATTTTGCTTAATACTCTTCTTGTTGCAATGAATTACCCTAGTATTGTATTGCGCTATCCTGGAGATAAAGATGATAAGGATAGTGATTATACGCTTGCTTTTAATGATATAGAAAATACTAGAGAGCCATTTGTGCAATTGATTTTTAAGCGCTTACATAATGGACTTTTTGAAGATAAAGCATCTGAATGTGCTATGCTATATAAGGCGGAATTATCTGATGAAATAGCCAATCTTTCTTCGGACTTCATAAAATATGCTATGCGATCAGCTACAGGATGTGTGCCAACAAAAGGTGAATTCGTTGATTTTTTAATCGAAAAATTTGGCGAGCCAGATCAGAATAAGCAAACTCCATCTGAAATTCAAAGAGATTATGCTCGTTTCTCATTGGATTTCATATCTAAAAAACGTTTAGAACGTATTCAAGAAACTTATAAAACGAAAAAAGATTTTGTTCTTATGCAAGTTTCTAGAGTTACAAATACTACGGCTGGTGTATGGAAGTGCTTTAATGATAAAACATTATATCAAAACCCAATAGTATACCGGGAATTTGCTGATGAAAATATGAGAGATGCGTGTGCAAATATTTTAAAAGACACCATGTGTATGTCTGTGATTTGCACGAAAAGAAAAGATAATGGTATTCCAGTTATTAAATTAGAAAATTTTAATTTTCAAAAACTTCATGCATTACAATATCCAGTACATGCTTCAATAGCGGAAGAGGATTGTTCAATGAAAATGGGGGCAATTTAACTGTAAACTACGTTGGGTTAAATATTTGTATATACAGGTAGATATCTATATTTTTTAACACGTTTGTACTGAAGAGTGGCGAAAGGCAAGTTTCGAAGCATATATAAATTCACAAATGACTTCGAGACTCTGATTCGCGACTCCTCAGTCAGAACGTAATTGTGAATAACTAAGATAAACTTAGTTTTTAGAAATATTTATAAATTTTTTAGATGAGCATGGATTGAAGTCTTTTTTATTTTTTTTGTTTTGCCTGTTTTTGCAGGCTTGTAGTAATAGCCAACTTGCAACTAATCAGCTTGCTGCACAATATAATATGCGTTTAGGATTAGCTTATCTTAGTCAGGGGGATATGCCACTTGCTAAAAGTAAATTATTGCGCGCCTTAACTCAAAATCCAGATGATGCTAGCGTAAATTCTGCTATTGCTTATTTTTTTGAAAAAACTGAGGATAATGATTTGGCTGATAAATATTATCAGCGTGCTGTTAGGTTGTCGGATTATAATGGTAGCCAGTTAAATAATTATGCTATTTTTTTGTGTAGACTTGGCCAATACCAAAAAGCAAATCGATATTTTATGTTGGCCATTAATGATGTACACTATGCGGATACTGCTAAGGCATTTGAGAATGCTGGTTTTTGTAGTTTAGCTGCAGGGTATGAGAATAGAGCGATTGATTATTTTAAGCAGGCTATTAGCAAAGACCAACGCCTTAAAAAGTCATTAGTTGAAGTGGTTAGGATTGAGTTAAGAAATAAGCATATACGAAAAACATGTAAAATTTTAAAAAGATATCTGAATATAGTAATTGAAGACGCTAATCTTACAAAATCCTACAATAAGTATTGCCTATAGGATAATTTATGGTGGAGGTAAAATGAGTAATACGGATAATTTGGATGAAGAAAAAGAGCCAATTATTGATAAGCCTGGTTTAATCCTTGCTACGCATCGTATGGAGTTAAATTATTCGATAGAATATATTGCTGAAAAATTGCATTTACGTGCGCGTATTATAGAGTTATTAGAGAACGATGATTATTTTAATATGCCTGAGCCGGTATTCATTAAGGGATATTTACGTGCTTATGCTAAATTGCTTGGTATTTCCGCAGAGCCTTTGTTAGAAACGTTTAATAAAATACATGGTACAGAAAAAAAACTTGAAAGGGCCTTATGGCAGAGTAAACGGCAAAGTAATAAAGCTGAGCGAGCCATCCGTTTTGTTACTACAGGTTTTGTTTTGTTAGTTTTAGTAGCGGTTATTATATGGTGGCGTGGCAATAAAGAAAATGAGCATATTTTTTCAGCAAATTTTCAAACTTTAGAAAAGCCATCCAATCCAGATAATGAAAATGAAATTAGATTAACAGACTTATCAAAAATGCGTTCTTTACTTTCTTCAGGAAATGATTTTACTCAGGAGCAAGTCAGTGACTGATAAAATTCAAGGAATTCGCGGCATGAGTGATGTTTTGCCGGATGAAAGTTCCAAATGGTTATATTTAGAGGAAGTTTTTACAAATGTTCT
>JAUIBC010000068.1 GCA_030427555.1 Gammaproteobacteria bacterium
ACGTTCTTGCTCTATTTTATGCATTTTATCTTGCAAAGCGCGCTGAATAACGCTTCTTGGTAGAACTCTTTCTTCTTTGCCTAAGCAAATTAAAGAACATCCAGTAACTTCATAAACAAGCTCATCAGCAAAGGCTGGTATCCATCCAAATGTAAATTTTGCATGTGGCGGACAAGGTTTTATTCTGTCTTCTGCAAGACTTTGTGTGATATTAGTATCATTATTTAATTTAAAATTATATATAAGAGTATTATTAAACCACATAGAAAGACCTATAATATGAAAATTTTCTAGGATTATAGGTAAATTTTATGATGTTGCCTAGGGTACTTTTTAAATTTACGATGAAATTGTTTTTGTTAGTGTTATAGAAGGTGCATAATATCCTGTGGTATTTTTTCCTCCCGGGATAGAGAGAGACATACTAATTAGTAAATTGTAACTATCTGTAATATCGTATGAAAGAGATGGGTTTACGCTTAGAGAAGTTACAGCTCCACTACCTAAGAAATTTTGACCGCCTATGTTATGGATAGTTGGAAATACTAAATTAAATAGAATCCTTGGTCTAGAATATCCGACACCTGAGACCGAAGTAGTATCAATCGCTTTTAATCGTGCTGCAATATATTCTTCTAAGTTTTCAGCTATTACGCCTCTAAAGCTTGATGGTTGTGCTGCATATACAGAATATTCCATTGATGCAGTCCACTTATCTGTAAGATTGAACGATGTTCCAATAAGTATACTTACTGAATTACCTGGTCTCATTTTACCACGAGTGCCAGGAGCTCCTCCGTAGGCATTTACGCCAGATAAAGTTACTCTATATGCGTACGTTAATTCTAAATTTGAATATGCAGTTAGAGTATGGGCGTCACTAATTTTGAAGTCATGGGAAAAACTAAATCCGATTGCAGGTTGAAAACTTCCAGCGCCGGTCGCATCATTTGTGAACAACAAAGGATTAAGATTATTATATTTTCCTGTTGGAATTGTTAGGGAAAAGTCCAATCTTATATCGGATTTATACTTAGAATCGTTTTGGCTTGTGATTTGATATCCAAGGTCTACAGATGTATCTCCTATGTGATCAAATTTTTGCATAGAACTTTTATTTTGAACGTAATTTAAATCAATAAGAAAATCAAGTTTCTCTGATAGACCATAATTGATTGTTAGATCCATGCTATTACTAAAGAACATAGGACTTGGTATATATAAATTATTGCCAGAATATAGCCCATAGCCATTTGATTGCTCACCTGCAAGTGAGATACTAATCCAACCTGACGGAAGGGTAATTTGTTTATTTAGTAATAATGGGGAAATTAATATTTTTGGTATAGCGGCTAAAGCACTATTTAGGCTAAGTAGTAATATTGTTATAATTCTTAATGCTTTTGCCATACTTAAATAACACAATAGTTTTTTATAAAATAGGAAAAGTAATATAATATATTTTTAACTTTTTGTGGATACAAAATTAGAAGTTCTATGAAATTGTTTTGGTTATTGTTATGGATGGTGTATAAGAACCGCTGGTATTTTTGCCTCCAGGAGTTGAGGCGGCCATGCTAATCACTAAATTATAGCTGTTTGCAAAAGTGTATGAAAGGGATGGCGTTACTGAGAGGACTGTGACAGACCCACTACCTAAGAAATTTGAGCCTCCTATATTATGGATTGTTGGAAATACCAAATTAAATAGAATTCTTGGTCTAGAATAGCCGACGCCTGAGACAGAAGTAGTATCAATTACTTTTAATCTTGCTGCAATATATTCTTCTAAATTTTCGGCTATTATGCCTCTAAAGCTTGATGGTTGTGCTGCATATATAGAATACTCCATCGATGCGGTCCACTTGTCAGTAAGATTATATGCAGCTCCAATAAGCATACTTACTGAATTACCTGGTCTCATTTTACCACGAGTGCCAGGAGCTCCTCCGTAGGCACTTAAACCAGATAAAGTAGTTCTGTATGCATATGTTAAGCCGAAATTTGAAAATGTGGTTAAGGTGTGCTCTGCGCTAATTTGGAAGTTATGGGAAAAGCTAAACCCAATCGATGGTTGAAAACTTCCAGCACCAGTCGCATCATTTGTGAATAACGAAGGATTAAGATTAGTATACTTACCTGTTGGAATAGTTAGGGAAAACTCAAGTCTTAGATCTGATTTATCTTTGGAAGCGTTTTGTCTTGCTATTTGATATCCTAGATCTATCGTTGTATCACCTATATGATCAAATTTTTGCAGAGAGCTTTTATTTTGAATGTAGGTTAAGCTAATGAGAAAATCCAGTTTTTCTGATAAACCGTAATTGATCGTTAAGTTTGCAGTATTACTAAAAAACATAGGGCTAGGTATATATAAGTGATTAGTTGCATAGATTCCATAGCCATTTGTTTGTGCTCCTGTAAGTGATGCAGTAATCCAACCGGAAGGAAGCGTAAATTGGTTATTTATTAGTAAAGGTGAAATAGCTATTTTAGGTATTGCGCCTAAAGCATTATTCAAGCCAAGCAGCAGTATTATTATAATTCTTAATGCATTTGTCATATTTAAAATAACACGATGATTTTTAATAAAATAGGGAAGTAATATAACGTATTTTTGTTTTTTTGTGGATATAAAATTAGAAAATTGCAATTATATGTTTGCTAATTTATCATGTTGACAAGTACCATGTTTATTTAGGGAGATTTAAATGCTATTGCACAGGGATTCTTCATGTTTGCTCCTAATTGATGTTCAAGAAAAACTTACACCTCTAGTTATGAATTCTGAAGATTTAATAAATAATTGTAAATGGTTAATGAATGTTGCAAGTGAGCTTGATGTACCATTGCTTGCAACTGAGCAGTATAGTAAAGGTCTTGGAAAAACAGTTGAACCTTTGCGTAGTGTTATGCCAGGTGATACTGATATAGATAAGTTACATTTTTCTTGTTACCGTGATCCTAATTTTATTAAGTCTTGGGGACGACTTAATAAAAAGCAGGCAATTATTTGCGGAATTGAAACTCATGTTTGTGTTTTACAAACTGTGTTAGACTTATTAAGAACAGGGGTCGATGTTTATGTGGTTGTTGATGCTGTAAGTAGTCGCCATCAGCTTGATCATCAATATGGTTTAGAAAGAATGCGAGCCGAAGGTGTTCAGCTTGTTACTAGAGAAATGGTATTTTTTGAATGGATGGAGCAAGCTGGCACATCCGTATTTAAAGCATTAAGTAAAGCTTTTTTATAAGGATATAAAAATCATGGATTTTAATAATATTATTGCAGTAATTACTGGCGGTGCTTCTGGTATGGGGTATGCATGTGCTGATAAGTTTAATGCCTTGGGTGTTAAAGTTGTTGTGTGGGACAAACAAATTGGCGATCGTAAGCATAAGTCTATTTTATGTGATGTTAGCTCAGAAGAGTCAGTTAAGAACGCTTTACAAGAAACAATAGAGCAAGTTGGTGTGCCACGTATTTGTATCAACTGTGCTGGCATTGTTCCTGCAAAGCGCATGGTTGGTAAAAATGGCCCGATGCCACTAGATGATTTTAAAACGGTTATTGATGTTAATTTAATTGGGACATTTAATGTTATGCGTTTGGTTACAGAGTCTATGTTAACTTTACCAGTTATAAATGATGATAATGAGCGTGGTGTGATAATAAATACCTCCTCAATTGCTGCTTATGAGGGGCAGGTTGGGCAAATTGCTTATAGTGCCTCTAAAGGAGGAGTTGTTGGAATGACTCTTCCAGCTGCGCGAGAATTAGCACAACATGGCATTAGAGTAAATACAATCGCGCCAGGGTTAATCGCGACACCGCTATTACTTAATATGCCTCAAGAAGTACAAGATAGCTTAAAAGCAACATCTATTTTTCCTAAGCGTTTAGGTTTACCTAAGGAGTTTGCTGCTTTAGCTGCGCATATCGTTGAAAACCCATTTATAAATGGAGAAGTAATTCGCTTAGATGGCGCTCTGCGTATGCAACCACGCTAAATTAGAGTTTCTTAAGAGGTCTATTACTTTATTCAACTGTTATTTCTTGAACAGATTTTTCAGATAACTTTAAAATTTTTTTAGCTATGTTTACTGTATTAATATGGTAAGAATTATTTTTTATTTCTTCCTTGATAATGTCAGTTTTTACCTTATCTAAGTCAGGCTTTTTCATAAGTTCAGAAATAAGAGGAGTGATTATATCTTTAATGTTATCGTTGTATTTACTCATATTATCCCTTAAGATTGCATTCAATACCGGTTCTTATATATCGGTAATTATCAGAAATACTTTAGTAGATTATAATGAAAAATTCAAAAAAATTATTTAAAAATGCCCAAAAATTTATTCCAGGTGGGGTTAATTCACCAGTTAGGGCATTTCGAGGTGTTGGTGGCAGCCCTATTTTTTTTAAAAAAGGTGAGGGGGCTTATTTAATTGACGTTGATGACAATCGTTATGTAGATTATGTTGGTTCGTGGGGGCCATTAATTCTTGGTCATTGTCATCCACAAGTTATAGCCGCTGTTAGTGAGGCTTTACATAATGGTATGAGCTTTGGGGCTCCAACAGAGCTTGAGATTAAGCTTGCTGAGAAAGTAATATCTATTATGCCTACACTGCAAAAAATTCGGATGGTTAATTCTGGGACTGAAGCGACTATGACCGCGATTCGGTTAGCCCGCGGTTTTACCAAAAAGTCCAAGATAATTAAATTTAATGGTTGTTATCATGGGCACAGCGATAGTTTGTTAGTAAAAGCTGGATCTGGGTTATTAACTCTTGGAATTCCTGCGTCCCCTGGGGTTTTGCCTGGCGCAACCGAACATACTTTGACTGCTGATTTTAATGATTTAGAAGCAGTTGCAAAGCTTTTTGAGCAATATCCTGATGATATAGCAGCTATTATTTTGGAACCAATTGCTGGTAATATGGGGTTAATTTTACCTAAAGATAATTTTTTACAAGGTTTAAGAGAATTATGTGATTTATATAATTCTGTTTTGATTTTTGATGAAGTTATGACTGGATTTCGCGTGGCATTAGGCGGAGCTCAGGAAGTTTATGGAATAACCCCTGATTTGACTACCCTTGGTAAAGTTATTGGTGGTGGTATGCCTGTTGGTGCGATAGGTGGTCGCGAAGAAATCATGGATTGTCTTGCGCCAGTTGGTGGTGTTTATCAAGCTGGAACTTTATCTGGTAATCCTATTGCTATGGCAGCAGGACTTGCAACTTTAAATGAAGTATCCAAACCAGGTTTTTATGCTAGTCTCAGTGCAAAAACGTCAACTCTCATTCAGTCTTTATCTTCAGTTTGTGAAGCTCATGCGGTTCCATTTTGTGGTACTTCTATTGGAGGTATGTTTGGTTTTTGTTTTTCAGATATTGATAAAGTGCAGAATATGCAAGATGTTGCTAATTCAGATGAGGCATTATTTAAAAAGTTTTATCATGGCATGTTAGGGCAAGGAGTGTATTTTGCACCGTCATTATACGAAGCTGGTTTTATTTCTAGCGCGCATGGTGATTTGGAGTTAGATTTTACAAAGCATGCAGCTGATAGGGTTTTGATGACATTAGTAGCCTCATAAAGTGCTAGCGGATTACGGGTGGATATATGATATATACAATCCACGTAATCCGCTTTGTTCCTTACGGACTACTTGCTGAATTCAGGATTTTATTCTATGTTTGTCATGCCAACAGCATGATATCCAGCATCAACATGTACAACTTCACCAGTAATGCCAGATGCTAATTCTGAGCATAAGAATGCAGCGGCGTTACCTACTTCATCTGCAGTGATATTGCGTTTTAATGGTGTTACTTCAGCGTATGAGCTTTGTAATTTACGAAAATCTTTAATCCCTGATGCTGCTAAAGTTTTAATTGGCCCAGCAGATATGGCATTTACTCGAATACCTCTTGATCCTAAACTGGATGCTAGGTAGCGCACTGATGCTTCAAGGCTCGCTTTAGCAATTCCCATAACATTATAATTAGGGACCGCTTTTTCAGCGCCTAAATAACTTAAAGTTAAAATAGAACCATTAGTTTCAAGCATCATTGGTAAAGCGGCTTTAGCAATAGCTACTAAGCTGTATGCACTTATGTCGTGAGCTATTTTGAATCCTTCACGGGTAGCATTATCTATATAATCACCGGCTATTTGATCGGCTGGTGCGTAAGCAACTGAGTGGATTAAGCAGTCTATTTTATCCCATTTTTGTTTAAGATTTGTAAAAACATTATTGATTTCTTCGTCACTTGCAACGTCACACGGAAAAATTAAATCAGAGTCAAATTCAGCTGCCATTCCAGCAATTCTATCTTTGAATTTTTCATTTTGATAAGTAAAAGCAAGTTCAGCGCCTTGTGCATGAAATGCTTTGGCTATGCCATAAGCAATTGAGCGATTACTTATTAGACCAAAAATTAATGCTTTTTTTCCTTTTAAAAAACCCATATGTGTTAACTCCTATTTAAAGCGTAGTAATTCTCGCATTTTTGCTTTTATCATATCAATAGCAATGCGATTTTCACCACCGCGAGGGACAATTATATCTGCATATCTACTAGATGGCTCGATAAATTGCAGGTACATTGGCCTGACTGTAGTTTCATATTGATGTAAAACTGATTCAAATGATCTATGCCTTTCCACAACATCACGCATTAGACGTCTGCTTAAACATACGTCTAATGGAGCTGACATAAATATTCGAATATCCATTAATTCACGTAATTTTTTTTCACTAAATAGCAAAATGCCTTCGATTACAACTATTTTATGTTGGCCAACGGTTCTTGTTTCTGATAAACGTATATGTTCAGAGTGAGAATAAGTTGGTATTTCAATTGATAAGCCTTTTTGTAATTGTTTTAAGTGCTTACATAATAATTCATGGTCGAATGAATCTGGATGGTCATAGTTAATTTTTTCGCGTTCAGCAAATGATAAATGCGAGCTGTCTTTATAATATGAGTCTTCAGAAATTACTACTACTTGATCTGAGCCTAATTCTCTAACAATAGTATTGGCAAGTAAACTTTTGCCAGATGCGGATGGTCCTGATATACCGATAATAATAATTGATTGGGTCATGAGTTTTACAATTAACATTTTTGTGCAAATAATAATGCTTTTTGGAAAGTATTACAAGATCCGAGGAGTTTTTAATAATACATATAAAGCACCAGTGCCGCCATCTTTAGGTTTTGCGCTGTGAAAAGCCAATACTTCTGGCATTTGGCGCAGATAATTATTTACCATGTTTTTAACCACAGGAGGTTTATTATCTCTGCCACTTTTACCATGAATGATTAAAATTATTTTGTTATTTATTGTGTATTGTTGATTGATGAAATTGGACAATGCGATTGTTGCTTTATCAGGTGATAAACCATGTAAATCTAGTCGCGCTGTGTAATTCTCTCGTGCGTTTTTAAGATCATTTAATTGTTTTTTACTAATGCCATTACGAGCAAAAATTAGGGTTTCTTCACTTTCTACACTTGGATATTTGTTTGTTATATATGTTGGGATTAATATTTCGTTTAAATGATGCTTTTTTATCGGGCTAATTGTAATGGTTTTTTTATATGTGTTCTTAGCTTTGAGACGCAATGGTTTTACATCTTGCATAGCTTTTTTAAATAAATCTTTTTCATCATCAGATAGGTTATCGTTGTTAGTCATAATCAAATTAGCAAATTGTAGCATAGCGAAGTATAGCATATAATGAGCAATATATTTTTTTTAGGAGTTTGTGTGGCATATACTATTTATCAAGAGGCTTATCAGAGCTTTACGAAGATCCTTGATTTTTTACGTTTTGGTGTTTCAAGAGCGCTAAATAAAAATATTTATTTTGGGCATGGGACTGATAATGCTTGGGATGATATTTGGATGCTAGTTTCTGGGAGTCTTAGTTTGCCTTTTGACATTAATCCAGAAGTTTTAAATGCAAGTTTAACAGACTCGGAAAAAAAGCTCTTAATTAAAAATCTTGAAATGCGCATTGAAAAAAATGTCCCAGTACCTTATATAACTAAAGAAGCGTTTTTTTGTGGTTTACCTTTTTATATTGACGAGCGGGCTTTAATTCCTAGATCTCCTATTGCAGAATTAATTAAACAGCAATTTACTCCTTGGATTGATCCTGAAAAAGTGACACGTATATTAGATTTGTGTACTGGTAGTGCTTGTATTGCTATCGCTTGTTGTTACGCTTTTCCTGATGCTTTAGTTGATGCTATTGATATTTCAGAGGATGCTCTTGCGGTTGCAAAGATTAATAAAGAAAAACATAATTTATCAGAACAGTTAAATCTTATACGCTCTGATTGTTTTGCTAATTTGAATCACACAAAATATGACATAATTGTTAGTAATCCTCCATACGTTAGTGCTGCTGAAATGCAGACTTTGCCGGCAGAATATAATCACGAGCCACGCCTTGCTTTACAGTCGGCGGAAGATGGCTTGGAAATTGTTACAAACATTTTACATAATGCCAAAAAGTATTTGAGTGAGGATGGAATATTAGTTGTTGAAGTTGGCAATAGTGAAGAAGCATTAATCGAGGCTTTTCCTGACTTGCCATTTATGTGGTTAGATTTTGAAAATGGCGGGCAAGGGGTATTTTTACTAACATATGAACAACTGCAAATGTTATGAGTGGGAATACTTTTGGAAAAATATTTAAAGTAACAACTTTTGGTGAGAGCCATGGTGAGGCACTAGGTTGTATTATTGATGGTTGTCCGCCAAAGTTTGCGTTAACTGCTGAAAAAATTCAGTCTTTTTTAGATAAAAGAAAACCAGGTCAATCTAAATACACTAGTCAAAGGCGTGAAGAAGATAAAGTTAAGATTTTGTCTGGAGTATTTGAT
>JAUIBC010000069.1 GCA_030427555.1 Gammaproteobacteria bacterium
AAACGGTGTTCACCAAAGTTGCTTGCAACACATTAAAATAAAAAATAAATGACACTATATGAGTATGCCCAAGCTTCCATATCAAATATAAACTCAATAAAATAAGGGCCATTATCCAGGCAGCAGCCATGGAATGATCACCGCCTTGCTGTTGTTGCTGTTGCGCCATCCATGTACCTTCATAGTGAATCGATACTTTTAAGTATATACCGTTACATTATAGATGAGTAGTTATAAGTAATTTTTTTACTAAATTATAGATATGGTATACTATGTCCTATCAATAAAGACCATAACCTCAAAATTAGTATTTGGAGAAAATTGTGTTCGAGAATTTAACTGATAGATTGGCTTTAGCATTTAAAAATATAAAAGGACAAGGCCGCTTAAATGAGGATAATATTCAAGATGCTCTACGTGAAGTAAGACTATCTCTATTAGAAGCAGATGTTGCCTTACCTGTTGTCAAACATTTTATTGAGCAAGTAAAGGAAAAAGCACTAGGACAAGAAGTAGATCTCAAACTTAAACCAGATCAAGCTCTTATCAAAATTGTTAATGATGAATTAATTGAAATTATGGGAAGTGAGCGTTATGAACTAAATCTTAATGCTCAACCACCAGTAACATTTTTAATGGTAGGTTTACAAGGTTCTGGTAAAACAACAACAACTGGAAAACTTGCTAAATATCTTAAAGAAAATGAAAAGAAAAAAATTATGTTAGTTAGTACTGACATATACAGACCAGCTGCTATTGATCAATTAAAATTACTCGCAGAATCAATAGAAGTAGAATTTTTTCATAGTACTCCCCAAGAAAAACCAATTAATATTGTAAAAAACGCTATTAAAGAGGCAAAAAAGAATTTCATTGACGTGCTTATAATTGATACTGCTGGTAGATTGCATATAGACGATACAATGATGCAAGAATTACAAGAATTACAAAAAGCCGCGGGCCCTAGTGAAACTTTATTTGTTGTAGACAGTATGTCAGGCCAAGATGCTGCAAATACAGCAAAATCATTCCATGAACAATTACCACTAACTGGAATAATTCTTACAAAAACTGACGGTGACGCTCGTGGTGGAGCTGCCCTTTCTGTGAAACATGTAACAGGACAACCTATAAAATTCATGAGCTTTGGTGAAAAGCTAGATGCATTTGAACCATTTCATCCAGAAAGAGTAGCATCTCGCATTTTAGGAATGGGAGATATTTTATCTTTAATTGAAGAAGTTGAAAAAAAGACCGACAAAAAAACCAATGAAAAAATAGCTAAAAAAATTAAAAAAGGTAAAGGGTTTGACTTAGATGACTTTCGCCAACAGCTATTGCAAATGAAAAATATAGGTGGAATATCCGGGATGCTTTCAAAAATACCTGGCATGAGCAAATTACCTACTAACTTACCAAATGCTCCAAATGATGATTCAATTCGTCAAACCATAGCAATTATTAATTCAATGACACCAAAAGAACGAAGACTTCCCAAAATCATAATTGGTTCACGTAAAAGAAGAATTGCTGTAGGTTCTGGAACTCAAATCCAGGATGTTAATAGACTATTAAAACAATTTGCGCAAATGCAAAAAATGATGCAAAAGATGTCAAAACCTGGTGGCATGCAAAAGATGATGAAAAATTCAAATGGATTTCCAGGATTAGACGCTATGCCAAATATAAATGATTTAATGAGAGATAAATAAGGTTATTTAAAAAATATTTAACCAATACTTGTAATTCATCTAAAAATTATCGTACAATGTACGGCATTTTTTAGATAACTAAATATAGAGGAAATAATGGTAGTTATTAGATTATCCCGTGCTGGGGCCAAAAAACGCCCTTTTTATCATATTGTTGTCACAGACAAGAGAAGACGTCGTGATAGTAACTATATAACTAGGATTGGATATTTCAATCCTCTTGCTCGTGGCAGCGAGAATCGCCTACATTTAGAGTATGACAAACTGACATACTGGGTAGGTGTTGGTGCTCAATTATCAGATCGCGTTGCGGCATTAGCTAAAGAGTATCAAAAGTCTTCTGTAACTAGTGATAAATAAAGAAAAAAACTGGGTTGTTATCGGCAAATTTGGACGCCCCCAAGGATTAACCGGTCTAGTTAGGGTGTTTTCTTTTACCGAGCCTAAAGATAATTTGTATGATTATAAGCCATGGCATATAAAGGTTAATAATAATATTCAAAAAATTGACCCAGTAGAACTTAAAAGAAATACAAAATTTGATTTAGTTAAAATTGCTGGTTATGAATCCAGAGAGCAAATAGCAATTTTAACTAACACTGAAATTATTATTGAAGGTAAACAACTGCCAATATTAGCTAATAATGAATATTATTGGCATGAACTTATAGATATGAATGTCCAAAATGTTGAAGGGGTTCATCTCGGCAAAGTTAAAGAAATGCTGGCAACTGGTTCCAATGATGTTATGATTGTTGAAGGAGAAAAAAGATTTCTAATTCCATACATTCATGATAATTTTATTTTAAGTGTTGATAACGAGAATAAGCTTATAACTGTCAATTGGGATCCAGAATTTTAGCTATGTTACACTTAAGTGTTATAACATTAATGCCAGATATTTTTAATGGCTTACAACATGGTGTAACTGGCAGAGCCATGAAAAATGGGCTGTTAAAAGTAGACTACTTGAATCCTCGTGATTGGACTGAAGATAAATATCAGCAGGTAGATGACACTCCTTATGGTGGTGGTGCGGGTATGGTAATGATGTATGAACCGCTAAAAAAAGCGATTGATCATGCCAAAGCAAATATGCAAGCCAACCATAAAACGATATACCTTAGTCCGCAAGGACGTAAAGTATATCAAAAAGATCTAGTTAAGATCGCAAGAAATGCTGAGCCATTAATATTTGTGGCTGGTAGATATGAAGGTATTGATGAGCGCATTATCAATAGTGAAATTGATGAAGAATGGTCACTAGGTGATTTTGTGTTAAGTGGTGGTGAAATAGCAGCAATGGCATTTATAGATGCAATTGCCAGGTTATTGCCAGGTAGTTTGGGGCATCCAGCATCCTCCTTAAATGATTCTTTTATGGAAGATTTGCTAGATTACCCACAATATACAAAGCCCGCAATTGTCGGGGATAATTTAAAAGTACCAGAAGTACTTTTAAGTGGTAATCATGGTAAGATCCAACGTTGGAGAAGGCAACAAGCATTGCAAGCAACTTGGCTTAAGAGACCAGATTTATTAGAAAAAGCCAAACTGGATAAAGAAGATAAAGCATTTATTATGCAGTTACAAAATAGATTCAATGAATCTACAAAAAAGTAAGAACTTGTTTTTGCAGGCAATAGAAACCTGTTTAAAGTAAAATTAAAGCTGGAGTAAGTAATGACTAACATAATTGATCAAATAAACGCTGAGCAAATGCAAGGCAAAGATATACCTGAATTTAATCCAGGAGACACAGTCATCGTACAAGTAAAAGTAAAAGAAGGTACGCGCGAACGTCTACAGGCATTTGAAGGTGTAGTTATTGCTAAGAAAAATCGTGGCTTAAATTCTGCTTTCACTGTCAGAAAAATTTCTCATAATGTTGGAGTTGAAAGAGTTTTCCAAACTTACAGCCCATTAATTGCCAGCATAACTGTAAAACGTCGTGGTGATGTACGTCGTGCTAAGTTATATTACCTACGCAATCTATCTGGACGCGCTGCAAGAATCAAAGAAAAATTAGTTAAAAAAGCTGACTAATTTAAGATTACTTTCAATCCTAAATATTAAGCCCTGTAAAAATTATCACACAATATTCCGAATTTTATCGACGGAATATTGTGTTGATTTATATCAATGAGCAATTACTTACAGGACCACCTCACAAAAAAATTTGTTTTTGATGAGATTGGCATGCACAATTATCCAATCCTCCTTGAGAATTAACTATAAATCTGCAAATATATATTTATAAGTATAATCTTGGAGAAATCATGAAAAAACTTTTTTTTGGTATTCTTTGTATTATTAGCCATACAACTTTTGCAAATAACTTAGGCGAAACTACATATAAAATAGCATGCGGCAATTGTCATTCACCTAAGCTTGCAAGTTCTATTGGCGCTCCCCCTGCATTTAATAAAAAAGAATGGCGAAGAAGATATAAGGATGCTAAAATTGCTTCCAAAAAATATCCTGAAAAATATAGCTCCCCAGTAGATTACCTTTTACAACAAGTAAAAAAAGGTAAGGGATTTATGCAGCATGGCGGCCTTTGTAATGAAGCTCATGTAAAAGATAAAAACTGTTCGGATGAAGCGCTAATTGCTGCGATTAACTATATGAGTAAACCAAAATAACAAGAGGTACTTTACAATGCATCATGGTCATAGCTTGTCTAATAACACTCATCATATTCATGGTCATAGCTGGTCTAGTCCCCATCATAGTATTCATGTTCATCGACATCACAATAATGGATTTTTTTCTCCAGGAGAAGCATTGTGTTGCGGAGCGCTACTTGGTCTTGCTTGTTTCTCACCTCGCTTTGCTTTCGCTTGTATTTTAGCCATTGTAACAATTACTATTATTTCATGCTTGGCAAGCTTAGCTATGTCCGTCACAGGAGAAGCCTTACTATCAGTACTGTTAGTAGGTGCGGTAATAGGTGGTATTGCATATCTTTGCAATTCTCAAGGATGTGGCGCAACTCAACAGCAAAATACATATTCTGATGATTTCGAAGCATTAAGAATTTAAGTGGCAGAAGCGATATGTACTTTGGAATTTGACGCCTGCTCGTTGGTAATAGTATTATATTAACATGATGTTCGTATATGCTTACCGTTCCTTCAATCCTGTTGCAATAGGGTTAACTCCTATATTAGGATTCACACCACAATCATCTAGGATTTTTAATAAATTATTACCCTTGCGAGTCAAGCGCTTCACACAATAAGTATCAAGATATGTTTGCAAAATATAATAACACTCTGGCAAAGTTAAAATCGTTAGAATTTTCTCAGCCCTCGCAAGATGCAACCTAATACTATTATCACACGCCTGAAATAACACTCCAGCCAAAACAGAAGCAATACTGACTTTACGCTTACTATCAGCAAGATAAAAACGCTGGATAAACTCATCAAGCGCCCTATCCTTGTCCCATTCCACCCAACTATCATAAACAGCCAAAGCACCGCTATAATCAATTTTTTCTGGATCACCTATATGCTGAATAGCATATGAAACAGCAACTACCGCCTGGAGATTAGCCCAAGAACAATTACCAACTATTTGTGAACTCATAGGCATATGTGCAACATGTTTTAAGCCTAAAATTTTATTAATATGTTTATGGAAATACTCACGCGGCTGTTTTCTATATAAAAAATCTTGTAAAAATCTGACGGTCAAAGCTTCTTCTTTTGTAATAGCATATATATTTATACTACCTTCACTCAAACTATTCTCACCTCTATCAATTTTAGCCCACCAATTTTTATAGCGCACAAATCCCATAGCATGCCCTTGGCTTGCAGCAGGTAAAACTAACATAGGAGACTTAAGTAAATGTTCAAGGCGTTGTAACTGTTGTTTATCTAAATTAACATGCTGTTGTAATTGTAATAATTCATCAGCAACACTAAAAGCATCCATAATTACATGCAAATATTTAAACTTAGCGCGAAAATGTCTTGTTGAATAACTACTAGTAAATCTCCTTAATGAATCTTGAATGATTGCAACTGTAAACTCTAAAATGAAACCTTCATAATCTAATTCAAAAAATTCACCTTCCGCGTTAACTATATCCACATCACCTTGAAGTTCAAAACGATGACCAATTAATTTTGCATAAATAAAATCCAGCGCGAAATCTAGCTTTGCATCATATTGATAAAGCAAATGCTTAATATCATTTTGGTGGCGCAAGATAGGATATACCAAAACAGCAAGCCCTGCCCTAGTATAAGCATTAGGATTTGCCCCATTAACTAACAACAAACGAATCAATTCAAGATCAGCATTATCTACTGCCCAATGCAAAGCTGTCCTTCCAGTTACATCTGATTTATTTATATCAACACCACGTGAAATTAAAAGCTTAGCAATATTTGCTTGCCTGGTAATAGCACACTCAATTAATGGCGTAAATCCATATTCATCAATATCATCTAAAGACTCGCCTTCACGCAAATAGTAATCAAAATCAGGAACCCGACAGCTTATAATATCATTTGCAATAGTCATACATTAAAAACCTTGTGGTTTTGGGGCTGGAGAAATCCTTGGTACATTACCAAGCCGCAATTGTTTTTCCATTTCTTGCTGACGCCTTTCATTATCAAATTCACGACGTGCCTCTGTGTTTAAAGGTGGCTCTGGATTTAAATTAGGATCAATACCATCAAACCTCTGACTATTTAACCATGGATTTTGTAAAATATTATTTTGTGCTTGTCCTTCGAGACTATGTTCAGGAGAAACGTTTTCTTGATTAGTATGTTCTCTAGCATGGACTTTAGCATATCTTCTATGTCCATCTTGCTCATGAATACGTCTTTGCCTCTCCATAAGCTGAGTATCATCTGCCAAGTATGAGTCAGAACGTTTAATTTTCTCTTTAGTTGAGATAGATATAATAATATCTATCCATAACGGGGAACTTAATCCAGAATGACAAACTGATAATACTTGTTTAATTGTACCAACTGTACGTGGATTAACTTCAATTTCAATCGTACAAATGTCCTTAGGCGCAAGCACGGTACCTATAGAACAACTACCACCAATTATACGAATACGACTATCATCACCCTGCACAAGCTCGAGCATAGATATAGTAACACTAGACTTACTAGTATTAGAAATAGTATATGTTTTAACAATTGGGCCACTACCAATTACCAAAGAATCCAACTCCGGATTTGGTAGAACCCAAGCTATTTGCCCCAAGTTGTCTTTACTTAAAGCTTTTTTTATGCTCATAAGTTAATTATATACTTTGTATCATAAATATTCATTATATAATATCTCTGCAATTTGCACAGCATTAGTTGCAGCGCCCTTGCGTATATTATCTGCAACAACCCATAAATTTAAACCATTTGCGTGCGATATATCTTGGCGAATACGTCCAACATATACTTTATCATTGCCACTAGCATTAGTTAATGCTGTTGGATACTCTAAGGATGACACATCATCTACAACCTCAACACCTTCTGCATCCTCTAATATATGCCGTGCATCATTTGCGGTTAATGGATTCACAAACTCAACATGAATTGCCTCAGAGTGTCCGTACAATACTGGCACTCTTACTGCAGTTGGATTAACCAAAATATCATCATCAGCAAAAATTTTCCTAGTTTCCCAAACCATTTTCATTTCTTCACGGGTATATCCATTCTCTTGAAACGTATCAATATGCGGCAATACATTAAAAGCTATTTGACGAGGATAAACTTTAGGCTCTATTGGCCTACCATTTAATAACTCGGTTAATTGATTAATTAACTCATCAATAGCTTTTTGCCCAGAACCAGAGACCGCTTGATAAGTTGCAACATTAATGCGAGAAATTTTTGCAACATCATGTAAGGGTTTTAAAGCTACAACCATTTGGATAGTTGAACAATTAGGATTAGCTATTATATTACGCTTAGTATATTCAGCTATACATTCTTTATTTACTTCAGGAACAACTAAAGGCACATCATCATCATAACGAAAATGTGAAGTATTATCGATAACAACACATCCTTCAGCAGCTGCAATCTCTGCATATTGTGCGGATACAGAACCACCAGCAGAAAAAATTGCAATATCAACATCTACAAATGAAAAGTTTTCCAGATCTAAAACTTCAAACTCCTGGCCTCCATACTTTACCGTACTACCGACAGATCTCGAACTTGCTAATGGAAATAAATTAGCAATTGGGAATTTGCGTTCATTTAATACCTCTAATACAGCTTTACCAACAGCACCTGTCGCTCCAACAACTGCTAAATTTAGTTTTCTCATACAAAAATTATCCTCTTATAATCCACCATTTTGAGCGCGATGCAATAAAATATGATCCATTAACACTAAAGCTAACATAGCTTCCGCAACAGGCACCCCTCGAATGCCAACACACGGATCATGCCGACCTTTGGTTACTATTATAGCATCTTCCGCATTATTATTTATGGTACGAGCTGGCTTTGGAATACTAGAAGTTGGCTTAAAAGCCAATCTAACCTTAATATCTTCACCATTTGCAATACCACCTAATATCCCACCAGCATTATTAGTTAAAAAACCATCTTGACTCATCTCATCACGATGCTCACTACCTAATTTTGTAACAACCGCAAAGCCTTCACCAATCTCAACAGCTTTAACTGCATTTATAGACATCATTGCATGTGCAATCGTCGCATCTAATTTATCAAAGACAGGATTTCCAATTCCTATTGGCACATTTTTGGCTTGCACCTCAACCAAAGCCCCAATTGAATCTCCCTGTCTGCGTAAACTATCAATATATTCTTGTAATTGTAATATTTGAGTATTATTAGGACAAAAAAATGGATTGTTATTTATTGCATCTTTATCTATATAATCAAGGATAATATTACCCATCTGTTTTAAATAAGCATAAATTTCTATCCCGAATTTTTCTTGCATATACAATCTAGCTATGGCTCCAGCAGCAACCCTTGCAACTGTTTCGCGAGCAGATGCACGACCACCACCACGATAATCACGATGTCCATATTTATGTTGATAAGTATAATCCGCATGTCCAGGTCGATATAAATCTTTAATACTTGCATAATCTTTTGGACGAGCATCTGTATTTTCAATGATTAACGCAATAGGAGTGCCA
>JAUIBC010000070.1 GCA_030427555.1 Gammaproteobacteria bacterium
TAATAATAATTTCTGTAAAATCTTACTTACATACATAGCTTGACTATCCTTATTTGATTTTTTGCGAAGCCAAATTTGATCATGTCTTGCTATGCTTGTCACTAGTTTTTTTAAAAAAGTCTATCTTTTTGTTTTTATTGATATTTTTTCAATAAAACTGAAGATACTTCAGGCCAAGGCCCAACCTACAATGCATTGTCGTTTTAAAAGAACTGCACCCAAAAAATATTTTATAAGCTCCAATATATTAAATTAGATATATTATCTTTTTCTTTAAAAAATAAACTTGGTATATCCATAATAATAGCTGGGGCTTTACATTTTTTTATAAAATTCTTTAAACCAAACTCAGTATAAGAATCATGGCCAACTAATATTATAGCGACAGTTAGATTATTAATATCTGAAAATTTATCTAATACTATATCCTCAGAACTTAAATCTATATCATCATCAAATTGATCGCTAATTTTGCAGTTGAAATTATATTCTCTAAGCTCTTTTAATAATTTTAAAGATAAACTATTGCGATAATCAATTAAATTAGGCTTATATGTTATGCCAAATAGTCCTATAGTAACTTTATTGAAATCAATCTTGTGCTTTAGCAGAATCTTTAACATAGACTGAATAATAAAATTTGTCATTCCATCATTTATTTTACGTGATTCCAAAACCAAATCTAACGATAAACCGTGCCTCTTAGCTTGAAAAGACAAATAAAGAGGGTCAACAGGAATACAATGGCCACCTACTAAGCCAGGTTTAAAAGGTATGAAATTCCACTTGGTCTTGGCTGCTTCTATAACGTCATTTGTACTTATATTTAGCTCATGCATTAATATAGAAAACTCATTCATTAAAGCTATATTAATATCTCGCTGAGTGTTTTCCAGTATTTTCGATGATTCGGCAACCATTATAGATGAGGCATGATGAACGTCTTTGCATATCAATTGGTATGCATCTTGCATGCGTTGTAATGTGTACTTGTCTTGTGCGGAAATAATTTTGGTAATATTAAATAACGTATGTTTTTTATCCGAAGGATTAATGCGCTCTGGAGAATATCCAACAAAAAAATCTTTTCCACTTTCAAGTTTACTGTATTTATTAAGAACAGGGATACATATTTCTTCAGTAGTTCCTGGATACACACTTGACTCAAAAACTACCACATCTCCTTTTTTAAGAACTTTAGCTAGAGATTTAGAGGCTGAAACTAGTTGCTCTAAATCTGGCATGGAGAAATGATTGACAGGAGTTGCAACGGTAATTATATAAAAATTTGCATTACTAATATCTGCAATATCATTGGTAAAAGTAATAGATATACTTTGTAACTCTTCGCTACTAAATAGTTTATTCTCATCTATATGTGCATTAAGTTTCTCTATCCTGCGTTTATTAATGTCATAACCATACGTAGAATTATGCTTTGCAAAGGCGATTGCTAAATTTAAACCAACATAGCCGAGTCCTATAATAGCGTAACTATTCATCCGCAGCTCTTGTTAAATGTCATAATATCTATAATTATAGGAGATTTAATTTATAATTGACAAAGCTCAAATTAAACATTACGTTAAATATAATAAACTCTAATATCAATTACACGATGTTTAATAATGATATTATAAATATGCGACCAAAATGAATATATTAATCACTGGAGGAGCCGGCTTTATAGGCTCAAATTTGGCAGAATATTACTTAAATAAAAATCATATAGTCCATGTTATAGATGATTTAAGCACTGGGAGCATGGAAAATACACATGATTTACTTAAAAATGCGAATTTTCATTTAATTAAAGCAGATCTTCTAACTTATAAAAAACTAACAGAAATAGTGCAAGAGGCGGATTGCATATATCATTTTGCAGCTGTGGTTGGAGTTTTTAGAGTATTACAAGAACCAGAAACAGCGCTGAACGTTAATATTGGCGCAACCAAATGTTTGTTACAAGCTATAAAATCATCTAATAAAAACCCACGTGTTATAATCGCTTCGACATCAGAAGTATATGGTCATAATAGCAATGGTTTATTATTTAGCGAAGACTCAGATCTAATTATTAATGATAATTCATTAATTAGAACCTCTTATGCAGTAAGCAAAATAGCGGCAGAATCATACGCTATGGCCTATTATAAACAATTTAATATACCTATCACGATTTTACGTTTATTTAATATAATTGGCCCAAAACAAACTGGTAGATATGGAATGGTTGTGCCGCGCTTTATAAAAAGTGCTCTTACTAATCAGCCTCTTACCGTTTATGGTACAGGCGAACAAAGACGTAGTTTTACTGATATAAGAGATGCAAATGTTTTATTTGAACAAATAGCTAACAATAAACAAACTATAGGAGAAATAATAAATTTAGGTAATAATAATGATATCTCTATAAATGAATTAGCAAAATTAGTTATAAAATTAACAAATAGCCAATCAGAAATTAAACATATATCCTATGAAGAAGCATATGGAGAAGAATTTCATGATTTTATGCACAGAAAACCCAACCTTACCAAACTCCAAGAGCTTACAAACTATAAATATACCTGGGACTTAGAAAAAACAATAAATTATTTAATAGACTTGGCTAGATTAAAATTATTGTGAATGGGGTCAAATGTGATAGTTTACTTGGTTTTTCCAAATTCATGTTGCAATGCTTGAGTGAGTTTAGGATATTTAAAGGTATAACCTGACTCGGTGAGCCTCTTGGGTACAACATTTTGGCCTTTGAGTAGAAGATATTCCCCCATTTCGCCGAATAGGAGTCGAATCAAAAATGCTGGCATCTTAAGTAATAGCGGGCGATGCAAACAATCAGCGAGTGTATTTGCAAATTGTACTTGGCTTACAGGGTGAGGTGATGTGAGGTTAAATGCACCGGTTAATTCTGTATGTTCCAACAAAAATAGAATACCTCCGACTACATCATCAACGTGCACCCAAGAAATCATCTGTTTACCATTTCCTACAATACTACCTAAGCCTAAATAAAAGCTGGGAAATAGTTTTTTAAGCATGCCTTGTCCCTTTCTCAGGACCACACCGAAACGCGTTGAGATAACGGGTATTCCTGCATCAATAGCAGGTTGTAATGCTGCTTGCCAACGAATCCCGATTTCACTCAAAAAGTCCTTGGGATGTTCAGTATCAATAATGGAGTCTTCGTCAAAAATGGTTGAATCATCTTGCTTTTGCGCGCCATAAATACCAACTGCATTTGCGCATAAGAATCGTGGTTTGGCATTATATTTGATAAGCCAAGACCTGAGTATTTCAGTGGTGTTTACCCGAGAATCGATGAGTTGCTTTTTGACAGTAGGAGTCCAACGCGATGCGGCAATGTTTAAACCGCATAGATTAATGACAGCATCAAATTGATTGGCATCTATCGCCGCCAATTCATCCCATGAATAACAAGTAATATTGCCTGGAAACTCACTTTGTAAGATTGCTTTGTTTCGTCCTAGGGTTGAGATATTATGCGCAGATTTTAATGCATGAACTAACTCATGTCCAATAAACCCAGAAGCACCAGAAATTAATATATTCATATTTATCTACCATCTATTGTTGCTGGAGTTGTTTGAGGAAGTCCAGAATTACCATCGCAAAAAGTTATAATATATCCTACTGAATTAGATTCATTTGGTAGGTTATTTGAACAACTAAAGCCACTGGTTTTATCGTCAAATTGGTAAGTATAATCCGACGGACATGCTGCTTTCATCCATTGTATTAGTGGCTGCACATATTTAGTCCATACGGGGTCTATTTGACTGCCGCAGCTTGTTGCCGTGTCATTTGAACCGATAGTTTGTCCTTGAGTTACGGTTGGATCCCACCAATTAACGCATCCGCAACATGTTTCTATTTGCTCAGTAGTACTGCCTGGATAGGAGTTATAGCATGAATTATATAACGGATATGGATCGTTTTTAGGTACGGCACAACTAAATAAGTCATACAAAGTAGCGCCACTTGGGAAGGGTAGGCCTGAAGACTCTGGTAGGGTAGATAGTTTAGTTGAGCAACCAAAAAATGATTCAATAGCAGAAGGAATCCCACTATATGAACATATTTGATCAGCTGTCCAATAACCTAAAAAATTCCCGCAAACGGTAGATAAAGTATCATTAGTTGTGTTAATAGCGATACCACATAATTGTCCTGTGCCACCACATTGTTCACTACCACTTGAGATATTACAAGTGCTACCTCCGCCAGTTACCCAATAATAGCCGCTACTTTTACCTGTTCCGCCACTTGGGCTTGGTAAACTTACATTTTCCCAATTACATGCTCCAAAACCATTTGTGGCATTATAATTACCAGGTGTGCCGCAGGTATAATTATTTGGTGTTGCTAGTTTTGGTGTGGTTCCATCAAAATAATATACTGGTTGCATGCTAATTGGCACATGGAACCCATTAATAGTTTCAACATCATAGCTATCAGAGCTAGCTACATTCATAGTAATCTCTGCTAAAGTTGATGGTTGGGTAAAACCAACACCAGCAGGGCAAGATTCATTACCACCAACATTAGTACCGCATCCAGCTTGCGCACATGAGCTATCTGTACAATTTAGCCTTGCCGAAATATTACCACTCCATTGTACCCCCCCATAGTTATAAGCAGGAATGGTAGCATAACTATAGCCACCATTTGCAGCAAGTTCATAACTATAACCACTGTCTGGAGGAGGATTAGTCCAAAAACATGTTCCAGTCGTTTGGTCGCAACTATTGCCAGCACTACATCCTAAACCAGTAGATGTACTACAACTACCAGCAACTGATGCGCCATGGAAAGAATACCAAACCGTAAAGCCGCAATTATTAACAATTTTAACAGTTCTTGTTGTCGGTAGAGTGCTGACTACTGTTCCTGCTGTTGAAATTGTTGCTGGTATTTGTGCTGTGCCGTTAACGTCATAATCTACAGTTGCAGTAATAGTATATGACGTAACTGGATCAGTTGCAGCAGGTGCACTGAAGTTTGCTTGTAATTCGCAAGCTGCTAATCCTGGAGATGGCTTGGATAAACTAGTCGTGCATGAGCTAGAAAAAGATCCTGAAACGAAATAACCAGTGCATGAGCTTGAATTACACGTCCCACAAGAGTTACTATTATTGTCCACACAAGTTAATGTTCCTACATTTGATCCTGAAAAAGTTACATCATCTGGCCCTTCATTAGTAAATAAAAAATATGTGGGATAGGTCGAGCCAGACGGGGTCATGACAGGAGGTAAATAATCTGGGGTAATTAATGAACCAACAAGATTAGCATCTCCTTGTGCTGCAGTTGTATATGTATAAGTTGTTGCTGGACTACCATTCGCACCGTTAAAAGTTAATGTTGCAGTTACGGTTTGATTGCCTGAAGCAGTACTTGGGCTATAACTTCCTGTTATCGTACAAGAACCATTATTTGCTTTATTGGCTATTGTGCCACTACAGCTATTGCTTGTAACCGTAAGTGTTCCATCAGATGATTGTGTTACACTACTAGTTACATCAGTTGCCGCTGTTGAATCATAGTTTGTGAAAGTGAAAGTAAAATCATTGGTAGTACCTAATGATGTTTGATATGGTAAAGACTGAGTTGTTGAGCCAACAACGCTTTGAAGAGAGCTAGAATGACCAATGCCAACTGTTGTAATTTCAGGAAGTTTGACTTGATTGTTATCGTAACCATTAATAGTTAGTTGGACACTTTTGTCTCCATTTACGGTAGGCGTTAGTGTTATAGTAACTGTACAAGATTGATTAGGTTGTAATTTCAAACCAGAACAATTATCGGTATATGTAAATTCTGAAGCCGGACTTGCAGATTTAGATATATTTATTGGTTTTATTAATTGAAATGGTAGCTGACTGGTAATTGTATAGGTAATGGAATAAGTTCTGCCTGATATTACTGGTATTTGAAAAGCACGGTTAAGGCTCCATTTTATTGGATTTTTACCAGCGTTAGTTATTGTTGGGAAAAGTAGATTAATAAAGAAAATTGTTAAAATAATGGTAATGCTTTTTTTCATAGATACCTCAGGGGAAAATACGATTTTTGTTAAATTTATAATTAAGGGTAATTAATACTTCGTTGGTTGAGTTTGCACCATAATTAAGTTTGGCAGCGGACCAGGTTTCAACTCCATAACCAGTAGCTAGATTGCCAATATTTAAATAGTTATAACCTGCACTTATTGATAGGTTGGGAGTTGCTAACACATCAAAACCAGCACCTAATAAATAGGCAAATTGATTGCTTGAGTTATCTTGGAATTGAGGGCTAACTCTGGCTGTTACAAACTCAAGAGCCTCTTCATTGTATCCGTTAGTTCGATTAAAAGTTCCGCCAAGACCTATGTTAAAATATGGTAAAAATTTCTTATAAGAAAATATATTAATTTTGCTATAAGCTAATACTACATTTGATGTAGTATTTAGTTGATAATCATAATTTAAAAACTCTGGATCTGAATATTGGGTAATTTGCCCATTTAAATTATTTCTAAAAAGATGTTGCCACATTACACCTAAAGAATAAGATGGAATATAAAAACTATTTCTTTGCCATACACGCCCGCCAGATAATGCAAAAATACCACTATTATTACGAGATGAACCACTATATATATCTACATCATAAGGACTTGGAAAACCGCTACCGTTATTAACTGTTAAAGTACTAGAAGAGTTAGGGAACTGTTCTCCGCCACCTATAGTTAAATACCAATTACTATTTATCCACAAGTTTTTTATATCTTGTTTCTCAATGAATTTAATTGGGTTATAGATAATAACGTGTGATTTTTGTGACGTTACATTTTTGGTGGAGTTTATTTTTTTTACCTGGATATTAGTATTTAATTTTGTTTTTGGAAAGATTGTTAATTTGTTACTTGGTTTTATTGGCCCAATCATTACCGCATACATTTTTTTATTATGGATAAATTTGGGTTTGATTGTTATTGGATGTTTATTGGTAACTTGTAATTTTTTTTGATAGCTTAAGGCATTTCTTTCTTTACTAAAGCTTGCGACTTGGATTATATATGTTGAATTAGGATGCTTGTTTTTATAAATATCCGCTGCTTTTAATCCATAAATAATTGTATATTCTGCGTATGTAATATTAGATATTAATATTCCAATTATGCCGATAAAAATAGTTTTATTTTTTAATAATTTAACAGCAAGAACTTTCATGTTCATTTATTGACATCCTGTTATTTTGAATAATATTTTTTCAAAATATTTTGTTTTTAATTTAAAAACTCCTTGGGTAAAAAGTAGTTTCAATAATATTTGATATGAAGTCAATAGTGTGTGGTCAGACTCGATTGATTAATTACTTTTAAATTTAGAGCATCGTCTATATCCGCCTTTTATTTTAGGGCTCATATGCCTATTTACTTTATTTTCTATATTTTTTTTAAAGATGTCAGAGCTCAATGATATTGATTTGACCCCATTAATATTGGTTTATTTTTTGACAATTACTAGTATTGTTTGATAAAATAGAAAATTTATTAACCGTTAATTGGCTAAAAAATGAAAACCAAATATATATCTAATAATGATTTTTCAATTTATTCATTGGTTTTTTCATTTTTATTTTCTATATTAAATTTTGATAGAAAAGGGATGTTTATTACGAGATTTTTGTTATTTCTTGCCCTAATACAAAGATCGAGACAGGCCACTCCTGGAAATTTAGTGGCTCATTATCCGTTATATGGAAACGCTAATGATTTTAGTGGATATGGACATAATGGTATAGTTTATTCAGCAACATTAACCGCAGATCGTTTTGGAAATCCAAATTCTGCTTATTATTTTAATGGTGTTAATTCTTATATAGAAATTCCAAATAATCCAAATATTAATTTTTTCAGTGATTTTACTATTTCATTCTGGGCGTCACCTGGAGGTAGTCAAGTTACTTGTGCTAGAATTTTTGATAAACAAGATTGGGGTATAGAAGATTGTCAGACTTTAAACTATTTTTGTATGACAGCCTTTTATGTTAGTGGTGCTAATTATGCCAACTCCTGTACACAATTAACCACAAATGCTTGGCAGCACTATGCTATTTCTCATACAAGTGGAAATACAAATATATATATAAATAGTCAGTTGGTGACAAGCCAAGCTGGTGCATATACATATGTGGCAGGTACTCCTGATCCTTCATCATCTCTTTCAATAGGAGCTCGTTTTTATGCTGGATCTCAGGATAGATTTTTTACTGGTTCAATTGGTGATATTCAATTTTATAATGTACCTTTAACGAATACCGAGATTCAGTTATTATACTCGACTGGCACATTAACATTTCCACCATCGATAGCACCATCTAGACTTCCTTCAATTAGCCCAACTATACATCCGTCTGTTCACCCATCTGTACGCCCGTCTGTACGCCCGTCTGTACGCCCGTCTGTACGCCCGTCTGTACGCCCGTCTGTACGCCCGTCTGTACGCCCGTCTGTACGCCCGTCTGTACGCCCGTCTGTACGCCCGTCTGTACGCCCATCGGTACACCCATCGAGTCAACCCTCAGGCCAGCCGTCTAGTCAGCCGTCAGGTCAACCCTCAGGTCAACCCTCAGGTCAACCATCAGGTCAACCCTCAGGTCAACCATCAGGTCAACCCTCAGGTCAACCCTCAGGTCAACCCTCAGGTCA
>JAUIBC010000071.1 GCA_030427555.1 Gammaproteobacteria bacterium
AACCGGTTCAACTGGTGCGACAGGTTCAAAAGGTAATACAGGCGTAACTGGTTCAACCGGAGCAACAGGCTCACAAGGTAATACAGGTGTAACAGGCTCAACTGGAGCGACAGGCTCACAAGGTAATACAGGTGTAACCGGTTCAACCGGCTCAACTGGAGCGACAGGTTCACAAGGTAATACAGGTGTAACAGGCTCACAAGGTAATACAGGTGTAACCGGTTCAACCGGAGCAACAGGTTCACAAGGTAGTACAGGTGTAACTGGTTCAACCGGAGCTACAGGTTCAAAAGGTAATACAGGCGTAACCGGTTCAACTGGAGCGACAGGCTCACAAGGTAGTACTGGTGTAACTGGCTCAACTGGAGCAACAGGTTCACAAGGTAATACTGGTGTAACAGGCCCAACTGGAACGACAGGTTCACAAGGTAATACAGGCGTAACCGGCTCAACCGGAGCAACAGGCTCACAAGGTAATACAGGTGTAACAGGTTCAACTGGAGCGACAGGTTCACAAGGTAGTACTGGTGTAACTGGAGCGACGGGTTCACAAGGTAGTACTGGCGTAACCGGAGCTACAGGTTTACAAGGTAATACGGGTGTAACTGGTTCAACTGGTGCGACAGGTTCAAAAGGTAATACAGGTGTAACCGGTTCAACTGGAGCGACAGGTTCACAAGGTAGTACAGGCGTAACCGGCTCACAAGGTAATACAGGTGTAACTGGCTCAACTGGAGCGACAGGCTCACAAGGTAATACTGGTGTAACAGGCCCAACTGGAGCGACAGGTTCACAAGGTAATACAGGTGTAACAGGCTCAACTGGAGCGACAGGCTCACAAGGTAATACAGGCGTAACTGGTTCAACTGGAGCGACAGGTTCAAAAGGTAATAAAGGTGCAACTGGTGCGACAGGTTCAAAAGGTAATAAAGGTGCGACTGGTGCGACTGGTGCGACTGGTGCGACTGGTGGGAAAAAGAAAAAACATTTCACAGAGGATACTAGAAGTCAAAATATAGAAAATAAGGTGGATAATATTTCTTTTAATGAGTTAGATAAAAATATTATGGAGCAAAATTCGGCAAAACATATTAATGATACTATAAGTAAAAATGACAATGAAACACAGAAAGCGAATAAAGGTGTTCGTGCTGAACTTACATTGCAAGATTGGCAAAATGCTTGTATAGATGGAGAGAATGCTTCTTCACCTTATGGTTGTATTGTAGATACAATGTCTATTGGATATTATGATTTAGATAAAACTCTTAATGGCGCATCTAGTTATTTGAATGCTGTGAGAGGTACAGAGCATGGAGGTTTTATTAAAATCTTTAGTTCTAGTACTAATCCAGTAGGATCCAAGGATTACTTAAATATAACAACAACCAATAATGCTAATTGCGCAATATATAAGTTAACAGGATCTTTTCAACAAGGATTTAATGATATAAATCAAAACGCTCTTAGTAAACCTACTAATGTATCAGCCGGTATAGTTTCTCAAATATCTAGTCATGATAAGTCACTAACAACTTATGGACTAAATGATGGAGTAGTAATATTATGCTTAGGGGTTAGTGAAGTAGATAAAAAAATTGGCGCTCCATTAGATGGAACGTCTGTAATATGGGATTAGTTTGAATGTCGGTAAATATAAATAACGCTCCTCTTTTAGTTGTAACTATAATGGTTAAAGATGAAGCATTAACTATTATAAAAACTCTAGAATCATTTTTAACTTCAAAAACAAATTACTTTTTTGTTCTAGATACCGGTTCTAAGGATAATACTGTTGATGTTGTTAAAGAATTTTATACTAGGCCAGGAGTAGTAGGTTTTATTGAGCAAGAAAAGTTTATTGATTTCGCTGCGTCAAGAAATAGAACATTAGAATTAGCAGAAAAATATTTTCCAAATGCAAAGTTTTTTATAATGCCCGATGCTGAATGGAGACTTAGTAATCCTGAGTTATTAATCGAATTTTGTAAACAAGAAAAAGATATTGATACCCCTTTATATTTAATCAATATTTATTTTAATACTACTGAATTTACCACTGCCAGATTATTTAGAGTATCACATAAAAACAGGTTCAAAGGGGTAGTGCATGAGGCTCCAATAACCCCAACAGAAATAAAATGCCCTAAACAAATATATTTTACTGTTCATTCTTCTCAGCAAGGAATCGATAAAAGCAGAAGTCGTTGGCAAAAAGATCTTTTATTATTAACAGATGCTTTTAATAAAGATAAGAGTGATCCTCGAGTAGCATTTTACTTGGCTCAGACTTATGAGTGTTTAAACTTATATGAGAGTGCTTACCAAATTTATTTGCATAGATCTACTTTAGATGGATTTGATGAAGAAAATTTTATTACATATTTTAGGTTAGGATGCATAGCAGATATTTTAAAATCATCTAACAATAATTTTACTTGGGAATTGGCAATGCAGCATTATCTGCAAGCATTTAAATTAAGAGCACATCGTATTGAGCCTTTAGTAAAAATTGCTATGCATTACTGGCCAGAAAACATTAATACTTGTTATTTATTTATAAAACATGCATACGATATTCCGTATCCTAACGATGACATTTTATTTATTGAAAAAGAAATGTACAATTACGATAGGTATGAAGTTATGAGTAGATGTGCATGGTATTTACAAGAATATAAATTGGGGGAAGAAGCTACTCTTAAAGCGTTAGAATCTCATCCTGAAATGGAGCATTTACATAGAAATTTAAATTTGTATCAAAGTAAGCTTAACAAGCATGAAAAAGATAGAGTTTAAGCCATTTATTTTAGGGATCTTAATTTTTTCCTTGCAACTTATATTAATAATTTTATTAATTTCATCAGATCGTTCTTTAAGTAGTACATGGTTAAGTTTAGCTAGTCACTGGGATTCGGAGTGGTATACAGCGATTGCTCAATATGGATATATTAATATAGATGGTCCATACAATACTGGTCTTAGGAATGCGAATGTCGTTTTTTTTCCTGGATATCCTTACTTAGCTAGATTCTTAATGAATTTATTGAATATAAATGCTCAAGTTGCTATCTTAATCATCTCGCAACTTTTTACTTTATTCTTTTGGATATTAGTTTGCAATATAATAAAGTCAGCTAAGACATATGAGAAAATTTGTATAATTTTACTAATAGCTTTTTTTCCAACAAGTTGGTTTTTCTATGTAGGATATTCTGAATCTAGTTTTACTTTTGCAACTATACTTACTTTATTGTTATTTCAGAATAGAAAATGGTTGCTGTCTGGAATATTAGCGGCATTCATGACGGCAACTAGGATTATTGGCACTCCTGTTTTGATTGTTCCTTTTACAACTGTATTTGTTCTTAATTTTCAGAGTTTGACTGAATTTTGGCGAGAAAATAAAATTCATGAAATAATAAACCTTCTTTTCAAGCCAAGTTTAATAGGATTAATTGGTGCATGTGGTGTAATAGGGTTTTTAATATATTGCCAATTAAAGTTTGGATCTTGGCATTTATATTTTGACATGGAAAAATTTGGTTGGAATGGTGAATCTTATTTATATTTCCTATTTAAAGTTCCAACATGGCTTCCTCCTCCTTTAGGATATAACCTTGATTTGGCACCTATATTGCCAAATAAATCAGGAGTATTTTTTACAGCATATTTTTTTAGAGTAGCTGCTTATACATTTTCTGAGATTCTTGTTCCTATATTTATGTGGATAAGTGTTCTCTTTAGTTATTTTCTATTTAAAAATAAGAAAAATTTAGAGGTAAAAAGTTTATCATTTTATTTTGCGGCTATTTTAATTTTATTATTTTACGGCTTTTCTTTATATACTAGATATTATGAATCTATGAGTCGTTGTCTTTATTCAGTATGGATATTATTACTATTAAGTGATATTTCTAATTCAAATCGTGTCTTTTTATTTAAACTTAGTAGGCCGTTACTAATTATATTTACTGGTATTCTATTATTTATATTAGGTGGTTATTGGCTACAACTTTTAAATAGATTTAATTTAGGGTGGTGGGTTGCGTGATGGTTAAACAGATATCTTTCGCATCGTATAACAAACAATAGCAACAGATTCTAGTTAAGTTGATTGTCAAACATGAATATTTAATAAGGCTAGAATAATTTCTATTGTAATTAAAGCAATAATAATTATTTCTAAACTATGAGAATGACGGTTTTCTAAATAACGGTTTAACATATCAAAAATTTCATTTAATGTATCTAATCGATGATTAAATGCATTCACACGTCTTTGTATATGCAGATAGCGCTCGAGCATAATATAATATTCTTCGAGAGTCGGATGTTGCCAGAAATACTTGGGATGATATAAAAAATTACTGATTAGATTCATCTCGCTTTTGGCCCCTAATATTTCGCCAACTATTTTGCGAATTTCATTGCGCGAGACAGAAATCTCTCCTTTATTGGATAAATTATGAATAATAGGAGTGTATTTATCAATTAAGTTTTCGATAATAGTTTCAAAGTACTGTAATTTTACCGATTGTGAAAAGCCATAAGAAAGACTCAAACGTAATTCATCACTATCTAAATTAGTATTTATGGTTAAACAATCCACCTCAAAATAATCATGAGATTCGATGGTTACTTTATCTCCATACGAAAAACTAAATTCATCACGAACTAAAAAGTTGACTGGTTTATCAGCATATAACTTAATTGTCTCTAAATATTGGTTTACTTGATGGCGTTTAACTCCCCAAAATACTACCGAGCCGTTTTTAAAAATAAAGATTAAAAATTTATTAGGTTCTACTGAGGAAAGCTTTAAAACATCACGTGAACGTACTGATAAATATCTAGGAAATTCTGACTTATAGCGCCCATCTAGACGAGCTAAGTCAATTTTATTTGAGATGCAATAACTAAGACATTCCACAACAATGTATTTCCTTGCTTAATTTTTAAATATAAATCTGTGTCGATGGTTTTGTAACCAGAAAAAGACTTGCGTTTATCTATTTTACCAAAGTTATTCGATATTGTTAAAGGCTATTATAGAAAAGAATTAGAATTTTTAGACCCACCAAGTTACCCTAAAGAATCTCTAGCTTTTATTTTAGAAAATGGCTTAATCGTTACTTTTGGTGATGTAATAGGCTTTTCAAAAATTATAAGAAAAGTTCCTGGTAAGTATGTAATTATACAGATAATAATACTTAATATCAATACCTTTTGTGGGTCAGATATATTACGATAAATTTTCATTAATTCATACTTCCACTAGTTAATTATGCATATTGGATAAGTCTATTATATTTGTGCTTTTTCTATCCAGAAAAAAATTAATACCCCTATTATTTAAAGATTGAGTTATAACTATCTCATTATTAGATGGTAATGTATATCCGCACTTTATATCTAGCTGACAATCTCTTATGTATATTGAATATAGTATATCGTCATTTTTATATTTATTTTTTAGTATCATGGTAATTAGCTGTTTTATATGCTCAGGGTTTTGAGTAATTGCAGGAGCATATTCTGTAGAACCAAACCATGTTTTTCCAATAAAAGAACCATTGTTTGGACGAATTATATGCATATGAATACCGTTTGTAATATTATCTTTAGTTAAGATATTATTAACTTTGTTTTTTATTGTAAATAATTCAATAGAGCTGTCTTGTATTAAATTTATGCTTATTTTGAATTGTTGAATTGTAAATGCTGTAATGGTAAAAAATAATATTACATTTATAAACTTATTATAGTTAACATACGAATTATTTTTATTTGATAAAGTTTCTGTACTTTTTATTAAACTAAAGATAACACAAAAGCCTAACATAAATAGTGGTGGCAGTGTATGTCTTGTTAGTGGGCTATCAAAATAACTAATAAAAACTGGTGATGAGCTAGAAATAGCTATTATTGGAAATAAAATTACATATGTTATTTTTGCGAATATTGTTTGTTTTAATTTTATATTTTTATTTGTTTTAGGTATGAAAAACGCAGAAATAATTATAAAAGACAACAAAATATATATTGAAACTTTATAGTTAACAAGAGTACTATTAAAAAATAGCTCATTAGTGAATTTATGTATTTTTCCTAATATAATTGGTAAGCCAGCAATACTTACTTTGTAATTACCAAGATGTTCTTGAGGTATATGTAGTGTTGTAAACTTAACAAAAATCAAATACATTAAACAAGTAAAAACATAAATACTGTAAGTTACTATTAAAAATTTACTTTTTTCTGTATTAGATAAGTTTTTAGAAAAAACAGCAATAAAAAAAGCTACTGGTATTACAACAAAAGCAAAAGCGGCATAATTAAGTAAAGATATAAAAAATAATATTATACCCGTAATTGTAAATAATATCTTATTTTTAGAATTTAAAAAAATATTTCCTTTACAGTAAGCTTCAATTAAATAATACAATGATGCAAGCGCTAATCCAATGCTTGCTAGTACACCGGCAGCTGTATACCCTTGATAAAACATAAATGCATATCCTGGATTAAATATCAGAGTTAGAGTTAGAGCTAAAGCTTGCCAAAAATAATTTGTTATTTTACGAAAAATTTTAGCTCCAATTAACATATTAGCAAAAGTAATTAATAAAGATGGTATTCTTAAAAAACAAAAGTCAGAAGTATTTTTTATGAATGCATGTTCCACGCATTCAGGAATGTACACTAATGGCCTTCCCGTTGACAAATAGAAATTAAACACTCTATTTTTGCATGCGTAAAATTGTTTTAATCCATCGACCCCTGTTCCGTAGGTAAAAGCCCTCCATTGATCTTGAGGGACATAATTTGCAACTAAAACTGGTAAAAATCCAATAAGAACAAAAGCAAATATTAAGAAGATAAAAAAAGATTGAATAGGGTTATTTAAAATATTAGAGATAATGTCATATTTTTTATATGTTTTCATAATCTCCCAGTTTTATAAATTTGATTTTTTATGAAATTTAAATACCATGTATCTTAAATATAGATTACGATACATCTTCCCTATAGTTTTTAATTGGCAAATTAATAATCATCGCACCAAGAGACGAACTGGAGATGCAAGTATTTTGAGTTTGCCACATATATTTATCATATCCTTTGATTTTAAACAACTTTTTGCCGCGAGTCAATAACTGCAAATGCCGTCGAACTAGAGCAAAACCTTATAAACAATCTTCAACAGTTTTTGCTTGAGCTTGGAAAAGGGTTTGCATTTGTTGAGCGTCAACAACGGATTGCTACAGAAGATCAGGATTTTTACATTGACCTTGTTTTTTATAATTTCAAGCTCAAATGCTTTTTGCTTATTGATTTAAAAATAGGCAAATTAACTCATCAAGATGTAGGACAAATTGATACATACGTTAGAATTTATGATGAGCACCGCAAAGGTGCTGATGATAATCCCACAATTGGTTTAATTCTTTGCTCAGAGAAAAATGAAACCATTGCAAAATATTCTGTTCTTAAGGACAGCAAGCAACTTTTTGCATCTAAATATCTGCATTATCTTCCTTCAGAAGAAGAGCTTCGCCGTGAATTAGAGAGAGAAATTGCTATTTTAAATAAAGATTTTGATAAATGAAGCCATTAAAAAAACATAAAATTGAAATAAATTTGCTTAAGAAAAAATATGCTTTTATGGAGGATTTTGATCTACTTCAAGAGATTTATAATATTCCATCGCAAATAGCTTTAATGCCGAGTTTGCCAAGAGCAGCACAAATTAAAAGTGAATTAGCAGACATTAAATCAGCAGCAGAAGTATTAAGAAAGGTTTTATTGAAGACTTCTGCGCAAACAAAAATAACCTTAAATCAAACTCCACATTTTTTAATGGATATAGTTGGGTATAAAGATATTCGACATTTGAATGCAGAATGGAATGTATCAGTTGTAGAAAACTATATAGATATTTTGTTGCAAACCGCGGAATATGCCTTACTTCAAGTTCCCGAGGATCAAGGCGGTCCACAAAAAAGATCTATGCCTAAATATGTCATTTTTAAATTAGCTTCAATATTTGAACGAGGAACTAATAGTAAACCTAAATGTGGTTGGGATGATGTGGATGAGCAATATATAGGTCAATTTTATAATTTTTTAAATGATATAACACCATTGTTAGACGATCTTAAAATTAAAATGGTATCTGATGAATCTATTGGAAGATATAACGTTGATATTTTGAAGTATTATAGGCAATAATTGAGAGAATATAATGAAATTAGATATATTTTCGAACAAAATCAGGAGGAACCACCTAGTAATTAATAATAGTTTTATCCTTGTGACCGACTAAAAACCATCTTTTATACTGCGACTCGTAAATCATTTTAATTCAATATAAGGAATTGGTTATGAGTAGCACACAAAAATTGTACATTAATGAAATTGAGGCATCTTCACGTTACAGATATTCGCGTCAGTGGTTTCAACGCGAACGTTGGAAAGGTACCGGCCCAAAATTCATTAAAATTAATGGCGGAAAGATTCTTTACCTCATTAAAGAAACAGATGCATGGTTTGCTTCTTTTGTTTTGCAACAAAGTACTAGTGAAACAAAAACTAGTAAGGAGGATGATTATGCATAAAATAATCAAAATTAGCCCTCAAGAAGCAAAAAACAAGAGGGCTTACTCAAACAATCCACTTGCATATCA
>JAUIBC010000072.1 GCA_030427555.1 Gammaproteobacteria bacterium
AACAAGGTTGTCACGACAGCTATTCGAGCTTGGCAGGCATTAGGCCTATCAACTCTACGGTTTAATTTTCGGGGTGTAGGTTCAAGTCATGGTGAGTCACGCATCATCAGACTTGCTAACTCAGAGGGCAATCAGTACACCAAGCTTGCTTTAAGATCATTGGAGTTGTGGAAGGAAATAGATGCGATCGGCGATATTTATACACAGACTGGTGGATCTATTTTATCTCCAGCCTCATCTGTTAACAACTCAAATGTAGGTTTAGACATAAAAACGGAAAGCTCATTATTAAACAAAACAATGGCCAGTGCCATAAAAAACAATATAAAACATCGAGTGTTATCTAATCATGACATAGTATCGCATTATGGAAAATCCATCCATTTCAACCAGGATATGGTTGGATATTATGAAGAAGAAATGGGGTACATTTGCCCTGAGTTAGCCATTCGTAAACAACTTAATTTGTCACTCAAAAATAGAGCTGAAATAAATACGAATGAAACGGTCATTAGTTACAAAAAATTAAAAAACAAATTAATTCGGGTTATTACAAACAAAGGCATATACGATACAAAACAATTGATTTTATCAGTAGGGCCATGGGTCAAAAATGTAATCCCTAAAGGCATGGCCAGTAAATTCAAGATATACAAGCAAATATCCTGCTGGTTTCAAATATCAAAAGCGGCGCTTGGTTTGTACCGTGCAGAAAATTTTCCGATTTTCATGGTAGACCTTTTAGTTGATAGGTTTGCTTGCTTCCCAATAGTAGGCAACCAAGAGATATTGAAAATCTTAACATTAACGCATGAAAAAGAAACGACGCCGGAATTAGTATCAAGAAATGTCAAAGAAGAGTGCACCAAAAATATTTATGAACGATATATCAAACCCCACCTTCCTGGCATCACACCGAACTGCATAAAGACTGAAACATGCTTATACACCCAAACGACGCAGGGTGATTTCATTATTGATTATCTTCCTGAATACAATAAGAGCGTGATTATAGCCTCAGCGTGTTCAGGTCATGGTTTTAAGCATTCCATAGCAATTGGCGAATCATTAGCAAATAGTGTTTTTAACAAAAAAAATGCAATTGATGTGATTAACCAGTTTGGAAATAACGCCTTCATAAGCAGGAGTCTAGCATGTTAGCACAACAATTGACTGAAGAAAGAAATGTGTCGCTATCTTCAGAGTCCATATTTCCCAATACACTGGCTTCAACCAATCCACCTTGGAGAGTTGTATCCCCTGATTATTTATTAAAACCAGAATTAAACTATTTTTTTATTAAAAAAGAATTTAATTTGATTTCTCAACATTTGATAGAGCATCTCGGAAAACCAACCGGCGTTGGGGTTATATCCAATAGTATCGTCGGGGTGACAGGCTGGGAGCATATTAGTTTGAGTCAGCAAGCCCTCGCACTTCAATCAGCCGCGGGGGTTTTTGAAGCATCAGCTATGGCATATTTTCATATTAAGGGTAATCAAGCGATCGATGTATTGAATTACTTGACTCCTAGAAATATTAACAAACTAAAATGTAATGCGGCCATGTTTGTTATTTTCACTAATCCTTATGGAACGGTTGATGATGAAGGTGTATTGCTAAGAATAGCAGATGATGAATTTATTGTCTCATGTGGGGGTTGCAAACCATTATCGTATTTGGATGAAGCCATTAAAAAATTTCCGGATGTGCAAGTGAATTTATCGGATACGGTAAGCTTAAATATTAAAGGGCCTAAGCGCATGGGGGCTATGCTACAGCTAGTTCATACAATGGATCAAGAAAGTATCCGACAACTTCGCGATTTTGATTTATGTCGTGTTCGGTGCATAAATAATGAAGATGTTTGGGTTTTAAAGACTAAAATAGGGATGGAAATGTGGGGCAAGCCAGAAACCATTAAAATGGTTTGGACGCACATGCTACAACGACCAGAGACCTATACGCCATGTGGCTGGGATATCTTACATGCGTATCGCATGGAATGTCAGGAAATCCAGTTTTTACTCTATCCATTAGACTTAAACCATAATACCTCTCTATGGGAAATAGGTCACGGATGGATGGTAGGTGAAAAAAATATCAATTATATTGGCAAAAAAAATAGTCTAAAAAGTAAGACAATGGCTCGATTTATAATAAAAAAAATGATGCTTATGGATGTTACGATCTTGTCATTACCAGCTGGCACAATGATCTATACGCGTAATAAAAAATTTGCAGGCTACATTTCCAGTAGTGCTTTTTCGGTACAACATAACACATTGTTAGCTTTTGCACATATCGATATTAATTTTAAAGATGAGGTTGATTTTAACTTACATCTTATTGAGATGAGTACACAAGTGTCGGCAAAATTAATTTAATCAACAGGTATTGAAACTATGGACCATTTAATGCAACTAGAAAAAAAATACTCCGCAAAAAATTATGATCCTTTCCCACTAGTCATTAGTAAAGGGAACGGGATACATCTTTGGGATGATAGTGGCAAATGTTACATTGATATGATGAGCGCCTATTCCGTCACCAGTTGTGGACATTCACATCCACGGCTAGTTGATAAGTTGATTCAGCAAGCAGGCGAACTAGCCGTTGTTTCACGCTCATATTATTCTAATAGGTTAGGTGATTTTTTACGTTATGCATGTGAGCTATTAGGCCAAGATGTTGCATTACCCATGAATACCGGGGTAGAAGCCGTTGAAACAGCTATAAAAGCTGCTCGAAAATGGGCTTATCAGGTCAAGGGTGTCCCCATCAATCAAGCGCAAATTATCACTTGTCGGGGGAATTATCATGGCCGCACATTGGGCGCTATTAGCATGTCTACTAATGCGCAAACAAAGGACGGATTTGGTCCATTGCCTGAGGGCATGATAACGATACCATTTGGCGATTCAGTGGCTTTATCTAAAGCTATTACCCATAATACAGCCGCATTTTTAGTAGAGCCCATACAAGGTGCAGGTGGCGTTATCGTCCCACCAAAAGGTTATCTAAAAGAATGTGCTCACATTTGTACAGAAAACAATATTTTACTGCTTTGTGATGAAATTCAAGTTGGTTTAGGTCGAACAGGAAAATGGTTGGCATGCCAACACGATGATGTCGTTCCGGATGGAATTATGATCGGGAAAGCATTGGGTGGCGGGCTACTCCCAGTTTCTTTATTTATGGCAAAAAAAGAACTAATGGATGTATTTACCCCTGGTGATCATGGCAGTACGTTTGGTGGAAATCCTTTAGCCGCAGCAATAGGCCTAGAAACGTTGAAGGTACTACAGGAAGAAAATTTAATTGAACAAGCCGCTTACTTAGGCGTACACCTTTTCAACCGGCTTCAAGCATTACCAATGCATTTTATTAAAGAAATTCGAGGGCAAGGTTTATTTTATGCCATTGAGTTTGATACCAACAAAATTTCTGGTGAGGCGCTTTGTTTTAATTTAATGGAGAGAGGCGTTCTTGCAAGGTTTCATCATAATTTTATTTTATTAGCGCCTCCCTTTGTTATAAAAAAAGAGGAATTGGATTGGGCGATTGATCAACTTAAAATAGTACTTATGCAGATGGAAACCGCATCAACTCACTTATTGCAAGACGACAAATGATGCGTGCAAATAATATTAAATTGGAGATTATAGAGACACTCCGAGCTGCATTTCCAATTGTAACAACAAATATTATTTTTGCTTGTACAGGATTTTTTTGCACAGTGATGATTGCTCATTTAGGTGCGCCGTATTTGGCGGCGTCTGTTATTGTCTCAACCATATGGATGGCACTTTCATTTTCATTTTGTGGCGTTTTATCTGCAGTTGGTGTGCTTGTGTCACATGCATTTGGCGCTAATAAACCAAGTGAAATTAGTCGAATCATGTATCAAGGGTATGTTTTAGGTTTCTTATTATGTGCATTACTTGTATTCATTACGACAAACATACCTGTTCTTTTACGTTATTTTATTTATGATGACAACGTATATGACATTGCACGTCAGTATCTGTTTGCTCAAACATGGAGTTTGCCGGGATTGATACTGTTAACAATCTATGAGCAGTTATTAATTGGCATTGGTCAGTCTAAATTAATATTAAAGGTAAGTTTATTTGTTGTTCCCATCGAGATTTTTTTTGCATATGTTTTTGTATATGGATTATTTGGGATTCCAGCATTTGGACTCTCTGGGATAGGATACGGATTAGCGGTTACGTTTAATATGTCGGCTATCGGTATGACTTTGTTTTTATATAAATCAAAAATAAATACTACATTTGGTCTATTTAATTCACGACAATTCAAAAAAATTAATTTCTTCTATTTGAAGGAGCTGGCTATTTTAGGTATCCCAGTTGGAATCATGCAAACCATTGAAATCGGTTCTTTTGCAATATCAGCTTTACTGGTAGCGCAATATAGTACGGTCATGTTAGCGGCGCACCAGATAATACTTCAATACTTATGGGCGGCAACTATTTTTATTATGGCCATATCTCAAGCAATTACGATGCGGGTTGCTCATGCTGTTGGTAGAGGGGGCTCTAATCATTTGTCTCATGTGATTAAAATCGGGGTAGTTGTTTCTTTGTTTTTAGTAGGATGTTTGATATTTTTCTTCGAGCATTATACTGATCTATTGTTGAAGATAGATATAAATACAAGTAAAGCAGAAAATAATCCCTTGCTTTTTCATTGTCATCGTTTATTTGGGATAGCTGGCATATTGCTTTTTTTTGAGAGCATAAGAATCAGTGGTTTTGGTTGTTTAAGAGGATTAAAAGATACCAAATATCCAATGATTATTTCTTTTTGTAGTTTTTGGTTAATTGGATTGAGTAGCGCCTATATTCTTGGTCATCATTTTAAAATGCAATTAACCGGCATTTGGATGGGGCTAGGTATTGGGATGTTTTTTGGAGCGATTGCAACACTATTTCGCATAAGGAATATATTAAGAATTCGGTGATGACTCAAATCGGTTGTTGGTCATTATATTATGAGCGCATGTCTTCTTTTAATACTTCTGATTGTCCCAATGTAGAGTGTGCACAAATGTTTGACGATGTACCATCTGGTAGTATTATTGGGTTTTGGTAGGTTAATTTTTCACGATCTTGCAGAACCAAAGTTATGCACAAGCTAATAGGTCAGGAGCAACTTTTAACTTTTTTGCGGATAGGCCTGTTAGCCCTGTGTGTAACTTTGGTGACATTCTAAGCTTGCACCAAATTAAATACCAATTCAGACCACTTTTCAAGCGCCTCTTTACGTTGAGGTAACATTTCATTTTTATTATATGTTGCCATTATCCTAGGCATTTTATGCCCCAAACATTTTTCAATAACCACTGGATCTATATTAAAAGTTTGGCCTAGTTGTGTTGCAAAGGTTCTTCGCAAATCATGAGCAGTCCAGTGTGGAATTCCTACTTTATCCTGAATGCGTTTAATTGCTCTTGGTATAGTGCTTTCTTCAACTGGGTTATTTTGAATTAATCCAGGAAGAATTAAGTTATCGCTATTTGTTTTTTTAAGTTCTTTAAATATATTTTTTGTTAGAGCAGTAAGGTGTACTTTATGAGTAATGCCGCTTTTAGTATTTATGGCCGGAATAGTCCATATCGAATCTTGAAAATTAATATCAGACCATCGTGCTAGGCGAGCTTCTGCCGTTCTAACGCCAGTTAAAATAATTATTTTAATAATATTTTTAGTTTGTAGCGACATTTTACATATCTCACTATCTAAGAAGCGCCAAATTGTTTTTATCTCCTCTAAGTTTAAATACCTTTCTCTAGGTTTTTCAACACCACCAATATTACGAGATTTAATGTTTGCTATGGGGTTTATCGACGCATTTCCTCTATTTACTGCATAATTAAAGGCTTGCTTTAATGTACTTAATACTCTATTTGCATGAATCCTTGATCCTCTATTAACAATATTATCAAGTGCTTGAGTTACATTTATAGTTTGTAGCTCGTCAAGTTCAAAATGACCAAGAACTGGGATAATATCAGTATGTATTTGCCTTTTAATTTTTAATGGCTGTTTATAATGCTTTTCGACATAATTTTTGTACCAAAACACCATTAAACTTTCAACGTTTAATGTATTTTGATTTTTCCTTTCCTCAATAACTTGTTTAGGATTTTTACCGGATCGCTTTATACAATATAGTTCATGGAAAGATTTTCTAGCTTCTGATAATGACATTTCAGGATAATAACCAAAGATAATATAGTCTTTCTTGTTGTTTATTTTATATCGATATATCCAACTTTTAGAACCTGTAGGATAGACTAAAATTCCAAATCCACCACCTTCAAATTTTTCCATTCGTTTTGTTTGTGGTTTTAAATTTCTAATATATGTATCTGTAAAGTTAGCCAATTTCAATCTCCTGCGATGGGTACTTTAATGGGTACTTTTTTATGTTCTTACATGAAATTAATCATAATTGTTTGAAATCCTAATTTATTACAATGCCCATTAAATATCAATACATAAAAGGGTTTTGCAATTATTTGATATTAAATGATATCGATGTGCAAAGAGACTCTTAATCTTTTGGTCGTAGGTTCGATCCCTACACGGCCTACCACTTCTTGGAAGTTTGTGCTTATTTTAAATTTGGTTTGACAGCCTTTAAAATTGACATTATTATTTAAATGTATCAAAAATAAACATTTATTTGGTGGCCGCAGAAATTATGCCTGTAAAAGAGCTTAATATTACATCTTTGATAGTTCTCCTTAATGATAAAAATGCAAAAGATAAAGATAGAATATCGGCGCTTTATGAGCTTTATGATTTATCAAAGAATCCTAACCAAGAAAATGCCATTTATGAAGCTAATGGTATTGCAGCTGTCGTGAATATTCTCAGTGAGGGAACTCTTGCGAATATCCCATGCTCATATTCTGAAGTTACTTATATAGCAGCGCAAATACTGCCAGTTCTTTTTGGAACAATCCTATTTATCGAAAAGAAATTTTGCAAGTACTTGTACAAAATGAAAATATTAACACTCGAGTGTTAACACCATTACATTTGAATTTATTACGTAATATTGGATATGACTCTATCCTTGAGAGAGTTTTAAATAAAACCATGTGTAAGCTACAGTATTCTCGAAGCACGGTTCAATGTTTACTTCATGTTAGATTGCTTAATTAATTGCTTATTTCTAAAAATCATCTATTAACAGTTGGTAGTAAAAAAAGTTTTACAGAAAATATCAGAATGACTTTGGTACATACAATTCTCATTTCTGAACAATCATCAATTTATGGTATGACGAAACGCTTCTTCAGAAGACAAAATAGTTTATGGGAAGACCTATTAAATATGCACCAGTCTCTTCTGGAACCGCAAAATCAAGTTAAACTAGGAATACGCTAACTGCGTTATGAACAAGCTACTCTTAGAGAACCTCTGTGCTCCATTAATTGCCTACCACTATAACAACAGCTAAACATAACCAACCCTTTTGCGTCCAAACATAAGTAAGTGTATCCTTGATGGAGACGAAGTCGCAATCAAGGTTTTTAGTCGTAAACTTAACCTAAGTAAGAGTGCCAAGTATTTTACCATATAAACCTTCATTACGGCGCAAGCGCCTTCATATAAAGGCTAGGGCCCACGCATGAAAAGACTAAAATATAAGCAGAAAGTGATAATGTTCGTCTTTGCGAGCTTTGGCGAAGCAATCAAGATAGGTTCTTTAATTGAAAATCGATCTGGATTGCTTCACTTCGTTCGCAAAGACGACATACTATCGATTTTTTCAAAGCAGAGTTGCTTACCAATAGCTTCGAGTTTTTCAACCTGTGCAATTAGTTTGAGTAATTCTTCTTTAGTGATGTGATAACTTGGCTTGTAACGAGCATCTATATATGCTTTGCATAGTAGCTTAAAGAGCCAACGTTCTTCGCGAGTATGCAAAGGAAATGTAATTGCTGCTAATTGATGGTCTATAGTATTGGTGAGTTTTCTTAAAATGCCCAGGTCATGGGTATTTGGTTTATATCGGGTAAACACCAGCAATATTCCCGTGTAGAGGCGCTCGGCAACTTGATGTAATAAAAAAGCGCACTCATTTAACTTTTCCTTTTCTACTCCAAAATTTACAAATTGTTTAAATTCATTTGCTTTATTGAAATAATAATCAAAATCTTCTTGGGCTAACTTTTTACGTTCTGCTGGCGGTAGATCTTTAGCTTCTTGTAAGGCATATTTTTCTGTATCAAACAGTAAAATCCCTTCTTTTTTAATATCAGTAAAAAAATATTGGGCTTTTTTAAGTCTACGATTCACAAATTCAACGTCATGCACCAAAATAGAAACGGGTGTTTGGATAGAGCTATCTTGTTCAACTTTACGCTCGAGTTCAATTTCTAATTTGGTTTGTTGAACATCGCTTTTTGCTTCCACTAGTACCAAAATATCAAAGTCGCTTTGGTAACGAAAATGTGTTTCGTCATATTTATCTTCTACCCAGGCATTTCTTGCATA
>JAUIBC010000073.1 GCA_030427555.1 Gammaproteobacteria bacterium
TTGCATATCTGAATAGGCGAATTCTTGATATTTTTCTGGTACAAATTCATGTCTTGGGATTTTGGTATATAAATCTAAGATTTTTTCATCTAAAACACTTCCAGTGCGTAACTGTTGTTTGATCATATTATTTGTAGTCATTTCTTTATTCATGTAAAAACCTTAAATAGTTATTAATGAGGCAAGTATTTTTTTAGCTTGCGCGGTTATTTTAGCAAGAAATCATGAATTTCTTAAGATAATTTGTTATTATTCTTGCAATTTAAATTCGGAGTTTAGTGTGCAATATATATTTACTATGAATCGAGTGAGTAAAATTGTTGAAAATCAAAGAGTTATTCTCAAAGATATCTCACTTAGTTTTTTTCCTGGCGCTAAAATTGGAGTCCTAGGTTTGAATGGATCCGGTAAATCAACTTTATTACGCATTATGGCTGGAGTTGATAAGCAGTTTGATGGTGAAGCTCGAGCACTTCCAAATACTAAAATTGGTTATTTGCCACAAGAGCCACAACTTGATGAAACAAAAACAGTGCGTGAAGTAGTTGAAGAAGGCGTTTTCAATATTAAGCAAAAACTCCAAGAGTTTGATGCTATCAGTATGAAATTTGCAGAGCCTATGAGCGATGAGGAAATGAATGATTTACTTGTTGAGCAAGGTGAATTACAACAATATATTGAAACCCATGGCGGATGGGATTTAGATAGACGTTTAGAAATAGCTGCTGATGCTTTACGCTTACCTGATTGGAATAGTAAAATTGCGGTTTTATCAGGTGGTGAGAAACGCCGGGTTGCTTTGTGTCGTTTGCTTTTATCTAATCCTGATATGTTGCTACTTGATGAGCCGACTAACCATTTAGATGCGGAAAGTGTGGCTTGGCTTGAAAAGTTTTTGGAGGAATTTCCTGGGACTGTGGTTGCTATTACTCATGATAGATATTTCTTAGATAATGCTGCTGAGTGGATTTTAGAGCTAGATAGGGGTATGGGGATACCTTATAAAGGTAATTATAGTGCCTGGCTTGAGCAGAAAACTGCTCGTTTAGAGCAAGAAAAAAGACAAGAAGAGTCGCATAATCGTGCTATAAAATCTGAGCTTGAATGGGTGCGTACTTCACCAAAAGGTCGTCATGCGAAAAATAAAGCTCGTCTTGCGCGTTTTGAAGAAATGAGTTCTAAAGAATTTCAAAAACGTAATGAAACCAATGAAATATATATTCCACCAGGCCAAAGACTTGGTGATGTTGTTTTGGAAATTTCTAATCTTAAAAAATCATTTGCTGATAAACTTTTATTTTCTGATTTAAATTTATTTCTTCCTAAAGGCGGTATTTTAGGAATTATTGGGCCAAATGGTGCTGGTAAATCAACATTTTTAAAAATGCTAACCAAAGTTGCCGAGCCAGATTCAGGTTCAATAACTATAGGTGAGACAGTAGATCTTGCTTATGTTGATCAAATGCGAGATCATTTAGATGATAACAAAACAGTCTGGGAAGAGATTTCAGATAAACATGATATAATTTCCGTAGGCTCATTTCAAATGCCATCTAGAGCTTATGTTGGGCGTTTTAATTTTAAGGGGCCAGATCAACAGAAAAAAATAGGGCAATTATCAGGTGGTGAGCGTAATCGAGTACATCTTGCAAAGTTATTAAAACGCGGCGCAAATTTGTTATTACTAGATGAGCCAAGTAATGATTTGGATGTCGAAACATTACGTGCGTTAGAAGATGCTATTTTAAATTTCCCTGGTTCAGCTGTAGTTATTTCGCATGATAGATGGTTTTTAGATAGAGTTTGTACTCATCTTTTAGCATTTGAAGGTGATTCAAACGTTGTGTTTATAGAAGGAAATTATACTGATTATGAGGAAGATAGGAATAGAAGGCTAGGAGACCAAGCCAACAATCCTACACGTGTCAAGTATCGAAGACTTGTCTAAGGTTGCAGATTGCTATGTATAAAAAATTAATCATGCCAATTATATTTGGATTACTCGCTAGTGGTTGTGTGCAGAATGATCCATCAACTTATATAACGGATGATAATGGAGTTGTTCATCATACTATTCATTATTCATTTGATATGCGTGGGCGCATGTATTTTCCTAAAAAGATAAAAACAAAAGAAAAATTATTTATTTTTGATCCAAAGGTATCTGCTTGGGCTGCGTATGATAAGGATGGCAAAAGAGTATTGACCGGTGGAGGTTCTGGAGGATCGGACCTTTGTGAGCATAATAAAAAATCATGTCGTACTGTAACTGGAAGTTTTAGGGTATATGCTAAGCGTGGCCCAAATTGTATATCGCATGAATATCCAGTTGATACAGAAGGCGGCGCAAAGATGCCTTATTGTATGTATTTTTATAGAGGATATACTATTCATGCTGCTTATTATGTTCCTCATCAAAGTTCAAGCCATGGTTGTATTAGAGTTTATCCAAGTGCCGCTAAATGGTTAAATGAAAATTTTATGGATATTGGTACGCGGATTATTGTTTTATCTTACGAGGATGAAAATGGGGATAGTGATTGGCTAAGTCAAAATTCTGAAAATCCTGAAAATACTGAAAATTATAATACTATTTTATATGGTAAGAACCTTTGATCTATATTTTGTCGTTGCAAACGAAGTAAAGCAATCTAGAGACATTCAAGGACACTAGATTGCTTCGCCAAGGCTCGCAACCTGATGAATCCCCACAAAGTTGGATGAAATATTCGCATAAATAGTTTGAGATTAATATTTTTTAAGCCGTTCGTGCTGAGGAGTGGCTATCGTATATTTTTATTTTCCGATAGAGTATATGGAATTATTAGGAATTTTATTGTTATCTGATTCATAATCATTAAAAAAACATAGTTTATTACTAACAATAACTGCGCCAGATAATCCAATAGTAGCGGCTGCTCCGATGCTAATGCTGGTAGCAAATATTGCTTGATAAGCTTTAGGTAGGTGGTTAATACCTTTTGCAATTATGCTTGGTGATATATTTGATTTGAAGAGGAATGCGGTTAATATGAAGGATGTTGCTATTATTAATATTAACATGAAAATTTTAAAGTATAAGCTAGTAAATATTTTGTAATAGATTGATGCATCTGGTTGATTTATTTTCTTAGGTCTTTGTTTAAGTTTTTCCACAATGTCATTAACTTTTACAGCCTGAGAATTTTTTATATCTATTGGTTTTATCTTCTTTTCTTTGAATTTAATATTAGGATAACATTTATGATTTTCTATCAAACAAAATTGGCGAATAAGTTGTGCAAATCCATTATATAAACAATTTCCATCTCCAAATGTACTTGTATAATCTCCATCTATGATAAAAAAGTGATCGTTTGGGCGATTATATAAGTGAATTATAGGGGTATTTTCATTATTTGAATGATAATATATGTAGGGTCTGCTGATTGCTAGATTGTTGGTATCAACTTGAGTGCAAGCAAATGTTACTCCTATTTTCTCAGCCAAGGCGCCAGCTGCAATATCAGTCGCATATATATAAGGTTTCTTTTGTTCCGTAAAAAAATTTTCAATGTCAGGTTCATCTCCAGGTTCAGTTACATCTACTTTACCTATAACCTCATTATATCGTTTACGAAACTCACTGACATATTCTGTTTCCCCATTTTCTAAATGTTGTATGGCAATTTCACGAAGAAAAGGGGCTAAAATAGTTTGTAAATCTACTTCTTTTACTTGATAAATTAATTTCTCAAACGCATCATCAAAGTCTGTGGAATCATAACCTTTTTCGCTCATGTTCTTTATTAGCTTTTCTTGAGCTTTGGTATCAGAGAATATGATTTTTTTAAAATCATTAAATTTTGACATAAATATTTAAACTAATTAAATAAATTTTAAACATTATATCATTTGATTTGTTTTTAATCAATTAAGTTGCACTTAATTCTAATTCTCGCGATAAGTCCACGAGAATTAGAGAGTTCAAACTAAACAATAAGTATGTATAATGCTCCAGCGCCACGTAAAATTTGGACTAGTAATTGTTGTTTTTTGTTAGCCTGGGCGATTTTTTGTAACTCTTCAGTTGAGGTTACTGGTTTATTATCTGCTTTTATTACGACATCTCCAGGACGCAAACCAGCTCGCCAACCGGCACTATTTTCTGAAGCGCCAACAATTTGTACTCCAACTATATGGCCATGTGGTGGTGAATCTTGTTCGAAGTTATGTAAAGCTAGGCCATATAAAAATGGATTTTTTGCTTGTAGTTTTTGCTCATTTTTACGAACGTCGGTTACTATCGCATTTATTTTGATGTCTTTGCCATCTCGCTTAATATAAATGTTAGCTTCACCGCCGACTCTGAGCAAACTTATTACTGTTTTTACTTGAGATGCTTGGGTTATTATTGAATCATTTATTTTAGTTATAATATCACCCGATTTTAATCCAGCTGCTTCAGCGGGCGAGCCTTGATTTACTTGGGCAACTAATGCTCCTTGAGTATCATCTTGATAACCCATGGCTTGAGCAAGCTCTGGTGTTAAGTGTTGGACAAAAATTCCCATGAGTCCACGATGTACTGAGCCGTATTGCATGATTTGGCGTGCGATATCTTGGACCATGTTAATTGGAATTGCAAAGCCTATCCCAACGTTTCCACCATGTAGTGAAATTATCGCAGTATTTATTCCAATTAATTCGCCTTTAGCATTAATTAATGCTCCGCCAGAGTTACCAGGATTTATTGCCGCGTCAGTTTGAATAAAGTTTTCAATTCCTTCAATATTTAAATCGCTACGCTTCATGGCACTAATAATACCAAAAGTTGCTGACTGACTATTGCCAAAGCTATTTAGCCCAAATGGATTACCAATTGCAACCACAAAGTCTCCAACTTCAATAGCATCTGAATCGCCTATTGGTAAACTATGTAAATCTTTAGCTTCTATTTGCAATACTGCAACATCAGTTTCACTATCGCTGCCAATGAGCTTAGCTTTAAGGCGTCTTCCATCATTTAAAGTAACAGTTATTATTTGTGCGTTACGAATTACATGATCATTAGTAATTACTACACCGTTTTTCGGATCGATAATTACGCCTGAGCCAATACTTTGAAATTTTCTGGGCTTACCAGGAATAACTTGTTGTCTTGATGGTGGGCCATCTTCAGGATTTTCTTGTTCAGAAACTGCTGGAATACTTGGCATTAGCCCTTGAACAGCAATATTTACAATTGCTGGCATCGCTTTTTTAAGAATTGGGGCAAGAGTAGGTAATGTGTCGTTATGTTTGTTTGTTGCGAAGCTTGCGGTTGTTGTTAAAAATAAACAGAGTGCTAAGCATATGATTCTTTTCATGATTTTTATTCCTTAAACCAGATTAATGTAGCAATTCTACCGGTTTTTGCTTGGTGACGATAGGAGTAATATTTATCATTTTCTTCAAATGTGCAAGCGTTAGATAAATATATTTGTTTTATTCCGAGATTATTTAATATAAGTTTGGCGATATTTGCTAAATCAGCGTATATTTGTGAGTCTTTTTTGACAAAGGATTCTTCTAAATAAGTATATTTTTTTGTAAAGCTTTGATAGACATCAGATCCTGTGGCATAGCATTTTTGGCAAATAGATGGCCCAATCCAAGCCAAATAATCTTCACAATTTGTAGAAAAATTACTAACGGTATTTTCAATAATTCCTGATACTAGGCCTTTCCACCCAGCATGAATTGCGGCTATTTCAGTTCCTTGCTTGTTACAAAGGATAATAGGTACACAATCAGCTGTTAATATTACTAATGGTATTTTTCTATTTTGACTAATTGCCGCGTCTGCATGACGACTTGCATTTTCGTCATGGACAACTGTACAAACGTTAGTGTGAGTTTGTTCAAGCCAAAATGGTTCTCCTGGTAATTGAAGATTTTTTCTTAAATTTGCGCGATTTAGGATAACGTCAGCATAATTGTCATTTACATGTAAGCCCAAATTATTTGTAGCGTATTCGTTAAGACTTACTCCGCCTAATCTTGTAGTGGTTAGGCCGCAGATATTGTTTGGTGCTGGCCAGTTAGCTATTAAATTTTGCATTCTCTTCATCCAATAAAGTTAGAAGTCCTTTAAAGTCATCTGGAATTTCTGCTTGCAAGGTTATTTCGTTTTTAGTTAGAGGATGGATTAAACTTAGCTTGCAAGCGTGCAAAGCTTGGCGTGGAAAATTATTTATTGCATTCCTGATTAATTCAGACACATTTTTCCCTAGTGCAAATCTGTTCCGATATAATTGGTCACCAATAATTGGATGTTTAATGTGGGACATATGTACTCTTATTTGATGTGTTCTTCCGGTTAGAAGTTCAACGTTTAATAGAGTTGCAAAGTTATACTGTTTATTAAGTGTAAACTTGGTAATTGCTTCACGTTGCGAGTTACAAACTGCCATTTTTAAACGATTACGTGGATCTCTACCGAAGCCGGTTTGAATTGTGGAACCTGAAATTAGGTGGCCAAATACTAAAGCTATATAATGACGCTTTATTTCACGTCTTTGCATTTGTTGGGTTAAGCTCGTATGAGATTCTAGTGTTTTAGCAATTACTAATAGTCCGGAAGTATCTTTATCTAGACGATGAATTATTCCAGCCCTAGGTAGGTTTATTAGCTGCTTATCATGGTGGAGTAATGCATTAACTAAAGTATTGTCTGGGTTACCAGCTCCAGGATGGACAATTAATCCTGGTTGTTTGTTAATGATTAATAGTTGTTCGTCTTCAAAAATAATATTTAGAGGAATATCTTGTGCGAAGTGATTTTCAGAATGTTGAGAGTTCGGTTTACTAAATATTATTTCTTCATTACCACATACTTTAGTGTCAGGGGTATAATTTTGGTTGTTAATTTGGATAGAGCCATTTAACAACCATTCTTTTAGTTTCGATCTGGAGTAATCTGGAAACATCATTGCTAATACTTTATCAAGTCTTTGTCCTTGATAAAGGCTTGGAATTATTTCAATTATTTTCATTTCCAATAAGTCTACCGCGTAAAGAGTTAGGTTGAGCGTCGGTTATTATAACATCGACAAATTGTCCAATAATATTTTCAGGACCAAAGAAGTTTACTACTCTATTACATTCGGTACGACCAGCAAATTCAGATTTATCTTTTTTAGATGGGCCAGTTACTAATATTCTTTGGGTTGATCCTATCATAGATTGGCTATAATCATTTGCTTGATGTTGTAATCTTGCTTGCAATTGTTGTAAACGTTGTTTTTTAACGGAGAGCGGCGTGTCATCTGGTAGATTCGCGGCTGGCGTTCCTGGGCGCTTACTGTAAATAAAACTAAATGAATTATCAAAACCTATTTCTTCAACTAAATTCATAGTTGCTTGAAAGTCTTGTTCTGTTTCTCCAGGAAATCCGACAATGATATCTGTAGAAATGCGAATGTCTGGTCTAACTTTACGTAGTTTGCGGATTTTAGATTTAAACTCTAAGGCTGTGTAACCACGTTTCATGAGTGCTAAAATTTTATCAGAGCCACTTTGTACAGGTAAGTGTAAAAAGTTGGCAAGTTTTGGTACTTCAGCATATGCGTTAACCAAGTTATCTGTAAATGCGAGAGGATGAGAAGTTGTAAAGCGAATTCGGCCTAAACTATCTATGGCTGATAAATATTGGATTAATAAAGCAAGATCGGCAATTTCACCATTTTCCATTATACCTTGATAATCATTGACGTTTTGTCCAAGCAGGTTTATTTCTCTAACCCCTTGTTGTGCTAATTGATAACATTCAGCTAAAACATCATCAAAAGGTCTGCTTATTTCCTCGCCACGGGTATATGGCACAACACAATAACTGCAATATTTACTGCAGCCTTCCATAATTGATACAAAAGCTATTGGTCCTTCAGCGCGAGGTGCTGGCAACTTATCAAATTTTTCAATTTCAGGAAAACTAATATCTACGACAGGTTTTTTGCGTGATAAGCGTTCGTTTAACATTTCTGGTAAGCGATGTAGGGTTTGTGGGCCAAAAACCATATCTACATATGGAGCGCGTTTGATAATATCAGCTCCTTCTTGGCTGGCAACACATCCGCCAACACCGATGATAACCTCAGGTTTTTTCTTTTTAAATTCTCGCCATTGACCTAATTGAGAAAATACTTTTTCTTGTGCTTTTTCGCGAATGGAGCAAGTATTTAATAGAATAACATCTGCTTCTTCTAATATATTGGTTTGTTCAAAGCCGTGTGATGCGTTTAATACATCTGCCATTTTGCTAGAATCATACTCGTTCATTTGGCAGCCATTAGTTTTAATAAACAACTTCTTTAACATCATAGATCCTTTTGTACCATGCTTTTACAATAAGTTTCAGGAACTTTGGGTAAAATAATTAAGGCAATAGTCATACCAATTGGTAATAGGGCAAGAGCGCTATGATAAGCATCTAGAGAATAGAAACGCACATTATCTTGCATTTCCCCATTCCACATTTTATCAAGGATAAAACCAATTG
>JAUIBC010000074.1 GCA_030427555.1 Gammaproteobacteria bacterium
CAAGATACTCATAAGGACGCCGTTTTTCCAATCCATTTTCAGTAATCAAGTAAAAATACGAGATGTTATTCATACCAATTGCTACATGGTAAGGACCCAAACCAACAAAAGCTGGTTCCAAGTCGACTTCAGCTACCAAGGGAACGTGTGATTTGATTACCTGGTCTTCAACTGTCACTTCTTTCAACGATGTCAAATAGGCCACTCTCGTCTGCCAAACAGCATGTAGCAGTGGGAGTCTTGCTAGAAAAACATGGATAGAACCACGAGATGACGAGATGGCAAGAAGCTGTCCGTCGTCGGACCATCCAACCTTGGATAAACCATGTGTTTCTTCTTCAAGAGTAATAACAGAATTATAATCACAAACAAAACCATGATAACCAGCATTAGTCTTACGCTCTTGCCTAGCCAAAGCATATTCTTCTTTTGTTTTTGGATGTAAAAAAACTGGAAAATCTCGACCAACTTGTGTGTAACCCAAATCTAACATTTGCCGTGGATTAGCGCCAACTACAACCCAATCTAATTCTTTAACCGGCAAACCTAATAATTTATCTCGTACAGCACCACCAACTAAATAAATTTTCATGTTATCCTTTGACATATACGCTTATACTCAAAAAACTCAAAATGCAACTTTTATCCTAATGCTTTTTAAAGTATCTTGGATAGATAATAATCTGTTAACTTAATTAGAATATGAAAAACCGACATATTAGTAAACAACAACAAGCCAGAATTCAAAAAAAACAACAAAATATAAGGCAAAAAAATATTCTACATGATGATTCATTATGTGAAGGATTAGTTATTACAAGACATAGCAAGCATGCTTATGTAGAAGATGAAAAAGGAAACTTAATTTATTGCTCAATAAGATCGAATATTGACTCAATAGTTGCTGGAGATAGAGTAGTATGGCAAGAAGATGGTTATCAAAATGGAGTTATTCTTAGTCGTCATAATCGTAAATCGGTATTAGGCAGGCCTGATTCTAATGAAAAAATTAAGCCTATAGCCGCAAATATAACGCAAATTTTAATAGTTATAGCTCCTTATCCGAATATATCTTGGACTCTTCTTGATAGCTATTTAGTGATGGCAGAATATTTAAACATTGATCCTTTTATAATACTTAATAAAACTGATCTAGTGTGTGACGAAATTAGAGAAATTCTACTAAAAGTCTACGAACCATTAGGGTATCCGATCTTATTTACTAATAAAAATCTAATGGATGACAAAAATTTAAAAAAAGTTTTACATAACCAAGTAAGCGTTTTAGTAGGACAATCTGGCGTTGGGAAATCATCAATAATATCTAAAATATTACCTGAAGAATCTGTAAATATTCGGACTGGTAACTTATCTAATGCAAATAAAACTGGTTGCCATACTACCAGCAACTCGACTTTTTATCATTTATCATCTGGAGGAGCTATAATAGATTCTCCAGGAATCAGAGAACTTAGTCTATGGAACATGCCTAATGAACAAATTGCCGCGGGATATCGTGAGTTTAGGCCATATTTATCTCACTGTAAATTTAGAAATTGCACCCACAAAGATACACCTGGATGTGCAATAATAAATGCGGTGAAAAATAAAATCATTGACTTAAATAGGTATGAAAATTATATAAAAATGTTAAAATAGAAATTCGCGACTAAACGCTTGTTCAAAATATTCAATGCTGTTTAAAAATATACTTCTTAGACCAATATTGGATGTCTTTTATGCGAGCAAATTATATCGCATCTTTTCAATATAGGAGAATGATTTTGAAACCCTTTTTCAGCTTGCCTAATATGACAGCCGGTTTTGTTGGTGTTTTGGTTGGTTTTACTAGCTCTGTTGCTATAGTTTTTCAAGCAGCAACGACCGCTGGAGCAACTCCCGCTGAAATTAGCTCGTGGATTTTTGCATTAGGCATTAGTTTAGCAATGACCTGCATTTGTCTATCATACTATTATAAGATGCCTATTTTAACTGGTTGGTCTACTCCTGGAGCAGCGCTTTTAGTTACATGTTTATCTGGTATGAATATATCTGAAGCAACCGGAGCTTTTATGATAGCCTCCTCCCTAACTATCATAGCTGGCATAACAGGTTTTTTTCAAAAAGTAATGGAATATATTCCCAAATCACTAACATCAGCAATGCTAGCTGGAATCTTACTTCACTTCGGCATGAATGTATTTACTTCAATGCAAACTAGCCCGTCTCTAGTAATGTGCTTATTATTTACATATATTATGGGGAAAAAATTTTTCCCGCGCTATTGTATCGTTACTATATTAGTAGTTGGAATACTAATTGCCAAACTACAGGGTTTGTTTCATTTAAGTAACTTTCATTTTGAAATTGCCAAACCTGTTTTTACAAACCCATCCTTCTCTTGGAAAATATTATTTAGCGCAGGAATTCCATTATTCATTGTTACGATGACATCACAAAATGTACCTGGTATAGCTATATTAAATGCAGCTGGCTATAAACCAGCAATTTCGCCAACCATTACTTTTATTGGATTAGTAACTCTACTTTTTGCACCATTTGGATGTTATTCAATTTGTTTGGCTGCAATTACTGGAGCAATTTGTAGTGGTAAGGAAGCAGATAATGACCCAAGCTTACGTTATAAAGCAACTATATTTGCCGGACTTTGCTGGCTTACTATTGGATTATTAGGAGCAACTGTGGTTGCGGTTTTCTTTGCTTTTCCTAAAGAATTAATATTATCTGTTGCCGGTATGGCATTATTTACTACCATCGCATCTAGTTTAAAAACATCTTTAGATGATGAAACACAGAAAGAGCCAGCTATCATTACTCTTTTAATTTGCGCATCTGGAATGAATCTATTAGGAATTGGTTCAGCTTTCTGGGGACTATTGGCTGGTGTTATAACGTCTATATTACTTAACTGGAACAGAAGCACTAAAATCAGTACTTATGCAAAGCTTTGATAATATTTTTACATTTCAATTTCCAAACCTATATCATAAGGCGAAAGGGACCTAACTAGCTTATAGTGATTGAACTTTTCGCTATCAGATTTAGATAAGAGTTGTTTGAAAATATATTCAAAGCTAAAACTAGAGACATCTTTATAAAATAATCTTAAATTATCACTATTAAGATTAGGTTTAAAAATATTGATAAGATGTTTTTTAATCTCGATGTCGCTGGTTTCTTCAATGCCCTGCGAAATTAAAAATAAATTAACAAGTTTTTTAGTGTATACAGATAACTCTGGGTGCGTATAAACTATCTTAAATAAAATAAAAAAATCCGTCTCAGCCAATGAAATATGGCCTGTTTTTGCGATTAATTGTAGTATTTTCTTTTTATTCTCTAATCTATAAGAATCTACATCTAAATCTCCTAGATCAACTGCTGTTCTTGATAATTCACCATTTGTTATATGACCTTCTTCATCTAACAAAACGTAAGTGTAATCTTTGGATAAATATATAGTATATGGTTGTACATATATTGTATTTACATCTGGCAAATCAGATTTCAAAGCTAACTTATATCTAGTCAATGAAAAAAGAAACTTTATAAGATTAACATTCATAGCAAGTCGAATAAAAATAGGTGGACTTCTCTCTATATTTCTAATTACAGATAAAAATTCATTAAAATAATAAATGGAAGTTTCTGAGAAAAAACTACTACTATCTTGTATTACAGAAATAATATTTTTAATTTCATCCGGCTCAAACAGTTGCATAAATTTAAATACTTCACCTGAAATAACTTTATTAACCCAATTATATGTCCCAGCTATAAACTTATGCTCAAAATTTTGTGTTGGATATTCATCAATTTGACTATAGAAATATTTAAAAAAAATTTCATTTAGATATTCACACTCAAGAGCAATAACATTTTGATTTCTATCGGTACCTATGTAGTGATTTTCAAAACTTGAAATTAAATCGACAAGAACTTTATGCGGTGGAAACGATATTTTCATGTCATGAGCCATTATATCTATATATCTATTTGGCAATGAGTTTTCAGGAACAAAGTAATGGGTCAGAAATGAAACGAATAATTTGTCTATATCTTCTTCTGGATTTTTAAAAGTTACTTTATGTACTTCAATATCACTCGGTTTTATCCTCCAGTAACTATTTATTGGAAAATTTATTGTAGGACAAATAACGCGCAACATATATACAAAATAGCGATTTGCATAAATAATATCATATCTAGCTAATAAATATATCTCTCTAAAATATATCATTTTGCTATTTGTATGTATTATAAAACTATTTAAACAATTTCTTTCAGCTACAGTTAAATTTTGATAAAAATTATTAAAAATTTTGTACTCTCTATCTATTTTAGATTCCTGATCAAGACTATACTCTTCTGGTAAAAAAGATTTTTTACGCAATGTATAAATAATTTCTAGCTCGTGTTGCTTAATATTAAGATTTGTTAACGGGCGGGATAGTTTTTTTGATAATTCGCAATCATCAATATAACAACTAGCATCTTTTTGCAAACCATTGAAATCAGTTTTACAGATCAAACCTTTTTTCATATCGGTAATACTTATTATGACCGTATTCATAAGGCGTCTATAATTATTACTCCAAAAATCCTCTTTCTTATCTCCTCTTTCAGAATTATTTTCAACTAATTCGATAATATATTTAGTCTTGTCCTTTTTACTTCCGATAGAATTAGTTACAGTAACTAATCTAGTCAAAGCAGAAATAAATCTAAAATTAAATTGAGGCACGTTAAGGTTTTGCTTCGCTAACTCATCATAATAATTATGAAATTGTGAATCTGCTGTCTTAATTTGGACAACTTCATCATAGACTAAATAACGTAACTTGGGGCCACTACAATCAAAAGCAAATCCAGTCATTTTATACAAATTACGAGAGTGCCCTAGGTAAATTAAATAATGTCTATTGCTTGAGAATATGCAATGACGCAAATCAAAGATCGAAAATGGTTTCCCGGTAATATTATCAGTATAAAATAATAAATCTGGGCAAAGTAACTTCAAGTAATCATCAAAATATCCCATTCCAGTTAAAATCTTAGCGAGACTATGCCAATCTCGACTTTTATCTGTTAGTTTTTTAGTATGATCATGTTCCGTATTCTTAACATCATGATTATATTTTTTATATATTTTAATAATTGTATTTATCTGTTCAGCCTTTAATTTTGTATGTTTACCAATAGTTTCTAACCACAAAATAATATCTGAAATATCTTTTTGATTATCGTTAGTACTATATTTTAATATTTTTTTAAATCCATCTATTAGTTTTAAGTGACTAACTATATCCCCTCGTATTTCATCATAATTAAAAGCATTAACAAACAACTTAACTTGATCAGGACACTGTTCCAAACAATGCACCAAAATTGCTTGCACATCCGGAAATACATTTGCACTATCTTCTTCTAATATAATATTCATAAAGAGATCTAATACATGGTATCTTTTAAAAGATCCTTCAAGATTAATTTTTAAAATATTACTGTAAAACTTATATATTTCTCTAATGCCATCAGCTGACCAAAATAATTTTCCTTGCCAATTTTTATATTTTTCCATTAATTTAGAATAATGTCCTAGGGCAAGTAAGTCTTGTAAGTCACCTTGATAAAAATCTACAACTTGATGAAAATTATTTTGCAAAGCTGATTTAGACCAATTATTCAAAGCACATTTAAAATTTAAAAAATCTTTTGTTGATCGCATAAAATAACACTTATGCAAAACATTAATTAGATCTATTAATAAATGTCTTGAAATAGGTACTTGCATAGTTAACCATTTATTTGCAAATACTTTAGTTATAATCCTTCTTATTATCGTGGAAATAACTTTACCATCTGTATAAGGCTTAAAATCCTCCTTATGCCTTAATCTTCCAAGCTCAGCTATTGATAATGGTCTTGGTAGTTTACTACTATAATCATCAAAAATAATATGCGGTAAAATATCCTGAAAATCATTACTATTTTTATTTGTTTTATATTTATGATCATTAAAAACAAAAGAAATTTTTCCACTATCATTATTTAATAAGTCACATCTGCTAGTAAAAAAACTTTTATTTGAAAATATCCTATCTTTATCATCACTGATATAGTAAGAACGTAGATCTAAATTCGGGTAGCCGCCACAACTCATAATTAACTGTTCTAATCTGCCATTTGAAACTTTAACGACTCTTTCCATTAATGATTTTGTTCCAAAACGAATTTCGCTATTATTTTTTTGTAATAATTCTAATAACAATAAATGGAACTTTTCTTTATCAATAATAGATAAATCTTCAACTTCACCATCGGCAAAAACATAATAAAACTTTTTAGTCTTCCAAACATAGAAATAACTTTCACCAAAGTATAAATAATAACCATTCAAAATTCTTTTAAAGTCGCCTTCCATAGTCTCTTTAGCGCTAGTAAATTTAGGTAAACTATCTACTAAGTAAACTTTAACTCTACCTGTAACAAAATATGGGGCAAACGTTATTGGATCTAAATATTTACCATTTTGAAAAGACAATTTTGGATATAAAATACTTAACCACTTTGCTCTATATTCATCAATGTTAGAAGATTGTAATTTTGCAATATCAAATGCAAGTTTTAACCAATAATGGTTTAATGAGTAAGAAACAAAAGGAGAATCCCTAAATGTAGAAACATCAAAGTCCATCCGCTTAGAAATAATAGAACACCAATACTCAAGAGATAAATTATCTTTTAAAGGACGAGACTTAAGAAATAGCTCATCAACATGCCCTGTTGCATTAAAAAAACTATAAAAGTTATTAACAGAATGGGACATCTGCTTATAAAAACTATTTATTTGCTCTTGTTGGACAAACATAAATACATTCCCTTATCAATCCATGGTGATAGTACTTAAAACATCTTTCTTAAACAAGAGCCTTATAAAAATTTTTTTTCTTAATTTAAGGTTGACAAAAACAAAGAAACAAGACAAAATGACGCGCTAAAAGGCTATGTGGCTCAGTTGGTTAGAGCGCGGCACTCATAATGCTGAGGTCGGTGGTTCAAGTCCACCCATAGCCACCAAATAATGGAATTTCTACCTCGTATTTTCTAATGAAATAGAAAATTCGTTATCATCGTACTTAATATAGTTGTTATTTTTTTAATGATAAACATATTTGCATGCATACCCCGAATACTAAAATTTGTTAAGCAAAAGCTATATGCATTGCTACGTTCGATATATTTACACAATTCCAATATATTAAACACCTGTAAATATGCCACTCTTCTGCTTATAACATTCTCTGCATTTTGGGCCAGGGCCGGGATTGAAATAATTAACGTCACAATAAAAGGCAAACAAGCATATTTGATTCAATTGGACGAGTATAAAGAAAAAAACGTAGCAGATTCAGTACAAAAAGAATTAACCAAGTTTATTGTACAACCAATAAAAGTCGAACAAAATCTAAAAAATGAACTTTATTCTATACAGATTGGCCCACTCGATGATTATGCTGAAGCTTTATCACTCAAAGATAAATTATCACAACAATTATCTACCAATAATGAAATTGGTAATGTTAACCAAATAGATCCTAAAAAAGAAGATTCCAAAATATGGAACTTACATAATGCTGACATAAGAGCAGTTATTAGTGAAGTATCTCGAATTACTGGTAAAAATTTTGTAATTGATCCAAGAGTACATGGCAAAATATCCATTGTATCAAGTACTCCTATGGCTGATAATGAATTGTATCAAGTATTTTTATCAATGTTGCAAATTTCTGGCTTCGCAGCTATACCAGCAGGAAACATTACTAAAATCGTACCAAACTCTGAAGCTAGAACATTATCTGCGCAAGAATTAAATTCAAGGCCAAATTCAACTAATGTAGATGAAATGATGGTCGAAGTATTGCCAATTAAATATGTTCCAGCAGAACAGTTAATACCCGTTCTACGACCATTAATGCCACAATGGAGTAGTGTTACCGCTTACGGACCTTCAAATATGCTTATTTTATCAGGAAGATCTAGTAATATTAGGCAAATTTCTAGCATAGTTAGTCAAGTTGATAATTCATCAGCAAGCGGTGTAGATGTTGTCCATCTAACTCACGCTCTAGCAATGGATGTTGCAAATACACTAAAAGAATTAATTAAAACTCAAGGTGGTACAACAAGCCAAAGAAATCAAAGTGTCATAGCTGCTGATGACAGAAGTAACTCTATTTTAATAAGTGGAACGAAAACCGAACGTTTAAGAATTCGTATATTAATTTCACAATTAGATCAAGGTAATATTGGAGAAACCAATAGCAACACCCAAGTAATTTATCTACACTACCTAAGAGCAGAAGATGTAGTTCCTATATTAGCTGGTATAGCTCAAGCAAGCTTTAGTGGCACATTCGGCACAACCATATGCACAAT
>JAUIBC010000075.1 GCA_030427555.1 Gammaproteobacteria bacterium
TTTAGAGCGTAAGGTTGTTGATATTTGGCAAGAGGTTTTGGGTGTTGAGAGAGTTGGTATTTATGATGATTTTTTTAAGTTAGGAGGAAATTCTACTTTAGTTATCCAATTGGTTTATAAGTTATTGATTAATCTGAAATTACATGTTGAAATTGTAGATATTTTTAAATTAAAAACAATTGACCGATTGCTTACCAATAAATTGCTAATTACTGATTGCTCTAGAAGTTTATTACATGAATTATCTACATCAGATAATACAAAAGAAAAAATTTATTGTATCCACCCAGGACACGGGCACTCATCAGAAGCGTATATGTTCTTTGCTGATAAGTCAGGAGGGATTATTAATTTATTAGGTTTTGAGAATTATTATTTATGTGAAGGAATGCCCAATATAAAAACAATGCGGCAATTAGCTTCTTACTACTTAAAATACATGCAATTGCCAGAAAACAAATCAGAAAAAATAATTTTCTTGGGTTGGTCATTAGGGGGAAATATATCAATAGAAATGGCGTATCAACTTGAATCTAGTGGATATACAAATATTAAATTATATTTATTGGATTCTATTATTCATATAAAGAGGAGAAAAATATGTGCTAATACATGGTATCAAAAGCGTAAAAACTTACTAGAATCGATGTTAGATGACAATATTCCTAAAAAAGAGATAAATAAAAGATTAATGCTGCTCGATATGTGTTTGCATCTAGAGCAAACAGCCCAAAAAAGAAAACTCAAAAACACCTCAGCCGTATTATTTAAGGCTATGAAAATTATTGATAGTCAATTTATTATTACCCCAGATAATGGATTGAAAAATATTTTTAAAAAATCCTTAGATATTGTTCCAATCAATCAAACCCATGCTGACATGATGAATGCTGGAGATGAAATTTGGAATTATATTATGCGAGATCAAAAATATGATAATTCCTAAAAATGACAGTCGAGCTTCGAGCTAGAGCCATAAAATAATTTTTAAGCAATTAGTGTTTTATTTTATATGACTACATACATCGCTCGCTGTTAACCTATCTTTTTCTAGATAGCGTAGCCGTAATCCATGGAATAGCTTTTTCTAACATCCCTGATTTCGTTTTACTTCACCCTGGCTCGCGCTCAGGCTCGTTTACGTAAATGTACGTGCAAGCGCGGTTTGTTTTGAATTTGTCGGTTTCGAAAGAGGTCTATTGACTAAAGTCTCGTGCATGCTATTATTGCGACAAGTTTATTTCTGGAGAGCAATATGCGATTTTTCATATTTGTATTCTTCCTGGTTTGCAGTAATGTCTGGGCAGTTGAAAATATTCATTTATATCCTAGTTCTAAAGTTCCTTTAGCAGCTAAAAAGCAAGTTGATGATTTAAAATATCCTGGATATTGTGAAATAGAAATTATTAATAATAGTTATTATGATGTGCGGGTCTTCGGTACATTCGATGATGGGGAAGAGCTAAGACCATTTAGAATATATCCTCATGAATATCCACACTATATTTCCTTATATTATTATGGTTATTGCCATTATGGTATGGATCTATATATTGAAACTTTGGCAGGTTATCGTATATATTCAGGTTATACAAGAAGGTATGATACTATTTATATATCATCTGATATTTATGCTAATAATCCAAAGATATCTGTTAAACTTGAAAAACATTTAGAGCATTAATATTAATCAGGGAATTTTTGAATGTTTAAAAATGAAACTATAGAAGGTTTTGATAATACTTTATGGCAAGCTATTCAATCTGAGAAAGTGCGTCAGGAAGAAAATATAGAATTAATTGCTTCTGAAAATTATGCAAGTCCCAGAGTATTAGAGGCGCAAGGTTCAGTACTTACTAATAAATATGCTGAAGGTTATCCTAATAAGAGATATTATGGTGGTTGTGAATATGTTGATGTTGCTGAGAGTTTAGCTATTGCCAGAGCTAAAGAGTTATTTGGCGCTGATTATGCAAATGTTCAGCCACATTCAGGATCGCAAGCTAATTCTGCGGCTATGGCAGCATTGTTACAACCTGGAGATTTAATTTTAGGAATGGCTTTACCTCATGGTGGGCATTTAACTCATGGTTCTTCGGTTAATTTTTCTGGGTTACTTTATCGTTCTGTACAATACGGGTTAAACCCTAATACAGGCTTGATTGATTATGATGAATTAGAATCACTAGCTTTGCAGCACAAGCCCAAATTAATAATTGCAGGCTTCTCTGCTTATTCGCAAAATTTAGATTGGCAGCGCTTTAGAAAAATAGCAGATGCAGTTGGTGCTTATCTATTGGCAGATGTTGCACATATTGCTGGTTTAATTGCAGCTGGCCTATCTCCATCACCAATACCTTACGCTGATGTCGTAACAACCACAACACATAAAACATTGCGCGGCCCACGAGGTGGAATGATACTTGCTAGAGCAAATGAAGAGCTAGAAAAAAAGTTAAATAAAGCTGTTTTTCCTGGAACTCAAGGTGGCCCATTAATGCACGTTATTGCTGCTAAAGCAGTAGCATTTCTTGAAGCATTACAACCAGAATTTAAAAAATACCAACAACAAGTTTTATTAAATGCAAAAACTTTAGCAAAAGAGCTTATAAATAGAGGCTATAAAATAGTTTCTGGTGGTACTGAGAATCATTTGATGTTAGTAGATTTGATTAATAATAATATTACTGGTAAAGAGGCGGATGCTTATTTAGGATTAGCTAATATTACGGTAAATAAAAATTCAGTACCTAATGATCCTCGTTCACCATTTGTTACAAGTGGTTTACGTTTGGGTACTCCAGCGATAACTACTCGCGGTTTTAAAGAGAATGAAACTTCTTATGTGGCTAATTTAATTGCAGATGTTTTGGATAATCCATTAGAAAGCAATATTAATAAGGTTAAAACCAAGGTGTTGCAGCTGTGCAAAGATTTTCCAGTTTACAAATAAGATTAAATTATGTATTGTCCATTTTGTCATGCAAATGATACAAAAGTTATTGATTCACGTTTGATTGCAGAAGGAGCGCAAGTTAGGCGACGACGTCAATGTTTACTTTGTAAAGAAAGGTTTACAACCTTTGAAACAGCTGAGCTCATTATGCCTATGGTTATAAAAAGAGATGGCAGTCGAGAGATATTTCAAGTTGAAAACATGCGTGCTGGTATGTTGCGTGCTTTAGAAAAAAGACCAGTTGGTACTGATGCTCTTGAAGAGTCAGTGGTTATTATTATGCAAAAAATCAGAAGAAGCGGGGAGCGTGAAATAGAATCTCGCCAAATTGGTGAATGGGTTATGGAGCAGTTATATCGTTTAGACAGAGTTGCTTATGTAAGATTTGCATCTGTTTATAAAAGGTTTGAAGATGTTTCTGAGTTTTCTGAAGAAATAGATAAATTAGAAAAAAATTAAAGGTAAATAGTGAATATTAGTATTATAGGTAAACAAAAAGCAAGAAAACTTGCGGTTCAGTCTTTGTATCAATGGCAAATGGCTAAAGCAGATTTAACCGAAATAGAAGCACAATTTCGTGCTATTAAAAATATGGAGCGAGTAGATATAGATTATTACAAGCAGATCTTATACGGTGTTCCACAAAATTTAGATTTAATAGAAAAAGAATTAGTACCTTTTTTGGATAGGGATATAACTTCCTTGAATCCTGTTGAGTTGTCTATTTTGCGAATAGGAGCTTTTGAGATAATAAAATGCTTAGATATACCTTATAGAGTTATTTTAGATGAGTCGGTATCTTTGGCACGTGAGTTTGGGTCTCAAGATGGACATAAATATGTAAATGGGGTTTTACATAACTTGGCTAAGAAGATTAGAGTGCATGAAAAATAAAATTCAAGAAGCATATAAAAGAGTTTGGTTTGATCTTCGCTATTTCATTGCTTTTGGATTTGGAAGCGGTTTAATTCCTAAAGCTCCTGGAACCTTTGGGACGATTGCAGCGATTCCAATTTATTATTTAATTTGTGACATTCCTTCTGTTTTATATTTGTTGCTTTGTATTATAGGTTTTATATTTGGAGTTAAAATTGTAGACTTTGTATCTTTGCAGTTAGATGAAGATGATTATCCTGGGATAGTTTGGGATGAAATTGTTGGATTTTTATTTGTGATGTTTTTAGTTCCTATAAGTTTTACAAATATATGTGTTGGTTTTATATTATTTAGAATTTTCGATATTTGGAAGCCTTTGCCAATTAGATGGCTGGATAAAAGGTTTAAAGGCGGTTTTGGTGTTATGGTTGATGATGTAGTAGCAGCTTTTTATGCTTGGATATTATTACAAATTTTTATAAGGATTTTTTAAAAATGACATCGAATCATAGGGAATTAATTAGTATTGGCTTAACAGTTCTAATTGTTTTAATGGCATTGTTTATTATTAATCGTTTTATTCCATCTCTTGTTTGGGCTTCAATTATATCAATTGCTACTTACCCTATCTATGAACGTTGGCGTAAGTTATTTTGTGGTTGGGATAATGTAGCAGCTTTTCTTTTTACAACTATATTACTTTTTCTTTTGTTGGTGCCATTGAGTTGGTTTATCACGGTATTAATTAAGGAATTTCAGTTATTTTTAAATTATGTGCATCATATAAACGCATCTGGTGGTCAAGCACCAAGTTTCCTACAAGAATTACCAATTATTGGTAAGGATTTAGTTTCTTACTGGGATGATCATATTGGACAGCCGGGAAATGTTAAAACTTTTCTATCTAATTTGCATGTGCCGATTACTCCTGCAAGTTATTATATTAAGTTAGTTGGTGGTAGTTTGGTGCATAGAAGCGTACAAATTGGTTTTACTTTATTAAGTTTATTCTTTCTATATCGAGATGGAGATATTTTATTTGAACAAATTAATCGTATCGGAAGTTATTGTCTTGGTGATAGATGGTTTAGATATGCTAATAGACTACCAGCAGCACTACGTGCAACTGTAAATGGTACTATTGTTGTCGGAGCAGGAGTTGGGGTGTTGATGGGATTATGTTACGGATTAATAGGCTTCCCAGCACCGACACTTATGGGATTTGTAACAGCTTTTTCTGCAATGATTCCTTTTGTTGTACCGGTTGCATTTGGAATAGTTGCCCTCATATTAATATTTAACGGTAGCATGATAGCTGCTATTGTTGTCATTATTTCTGGTACAGTAGTAATGTTTATTGCAGACCATTTTATTAAGCCGGTTTTAATAGGTGGCGCTATAAAGCTTCCTTTTTTGGCAGTTTTATTTGGTATTTTAGGTGGAGTTGAGACTTTAGGATTATTAGGATTATTTGTTGGGCCAATAATTATGGTATTATTTGTAACTTTATGGCATGAATCTCAAGAGCCATCTATAAGTCAACAACTAAAATCCTAATAGCTATCTTAACCGAAGGAGTAGATGTGGAACAATTTAGAGGTACAACCATTTTGTCGGTTAGACGTGGCAAAAAAGTAGTAATTGGTGGAGATGGGCAAGCAACCCAAGGTAACTCCGTTATTATGAAAAGTAATGTGCGAAAAGTTAGAAGGTTATATAAAGATAGAGTAATAGCCGGTTTTGCTGGCGGTACCGCAGATGCTTTTACTTTATTTGAAAGATTTGAAACTAAGCTTGAATTATACCAAGGTCATATGCTACGCGCAGCCGTTGAGCTTGCAAAAGATTGGCGTACAGATAGAATGTTACGTAGATTAGAAGCTTTACTTGCAGTTGCAGATAAGACAACCTCCTTAATAATAACAGGTAATGGCGATGTAATTGAACCAGAGCACGGTCTTATGGCTATTGGTTCAGGTGGTGCTTATGCGCAGGCAGCAGCTCTTGCATTGCTACAGAATACAAAGTTAGGTGCTGATGAGATAGTCAAAAAAAGCTTGAATATAGCTGCTGATATTTGTGTATATACTAATCATAATTTAACAATAGAAGAATTGGATAATGAAAGTGCGTGAACAAAAAAGTGTAATGACTCCTAGAGAGATTGTTGAAGAGTTAGACAGGCATATTATTGGTCAAAATGATGCTAAAAGAGCTGTTGCTATAGCTTTACGTAATCGTTGGCGTCGCATGCAAATTACTGATGCAGATTTACGTAATGAGATTATGCCAAAAAATATTTTAATGATAGGTCCGACTGGAGTTGGTAAAACAGAGATTGCGAGAAGACTTGCGAAACTTGTTGATGCTCCATTTGTAAAGGTTGAGGCAACTAAGTTTACCGAAGTTGGATATGTAGGACGAGATGTAGATTCAATAATTCGCGATTTAGCTGACATTTCAGTAAAGCAAGAGCGTGAACTTGCTATGAAAAGGGTACAACACCCTGCAGAAGAAGCTGCTGAGGATAGGGTATTAGATATTTTACTTCCCCCTGTTCGAGGCAAAGAACAAGAAAAAGATAATACAGCTAGAGCTTCTTTTAGAAAGCAATTACGTGAAGGATCGTTGGATGATCAAGAAATTGAAATAGACGTACCGGTTAGTAGTGTAGGGGTTGAAATAATGGCTCCTCCAGGCATGGAAGAAATGACAAACCAGTTGCAAAGTTTGTTTCAACAAGTTGGGACAGGTCGCACTAAAACTAGAAAGATGCCTATTAAGAAAGCTTTGAAAATTTTAACAGAAGAAGAATCAGCGAAGTTGATTAATGAAGAAGATATTAAAATTAGTGCGCTTGAAAATGTTGAACAAAATGGCATTGTCTTTATTGATGAAATTGATAAAGTTGTAAGACGCTCTGAACAGGGAGGAGATGTATCGCGTGAAGGAGTACAGCGTGATTTATTACCTCTTTTAGAAGGGTCTACCGTTTCTACTAAATACGGCATGGTAAAATCTGATCATATATTATTTATTGCATCCGGAGCATTTCAAGTATCAAAACCATCTGATTTAATTGCTGAACTTCAGGGTAGGCTACCAATCAGGGTTGAATTGCAAGCACTTAAAGCAGAAGATTTTATTTCGATTTTAACAGAACCATTTGCATCACTTACAGAGCAATATACTTCTTTAATGGCGACAGAAGGTGTTGAGCTTAGTTTTTCTGAATCTGGTATAAGAAAAATAGCTGAAGTTTCATGGCAAGTTAATGAGCAAACTGAGAATATTGGTGCACGTAGATTATACACAGTAATGGAAAGATTGTTGGAAGTTATTTCATTTGATGCAACTGATAGAAGTGGAGAGAAAATAGTTGTTGAAAAAAAATATGTTGAGCAGCATTTAGGTAAACTTATAATGGATGAAGATTTGATGCGCTTTATTCTTTGATAACTCGAGGAAGTGTAGCTCGGATGAAATAAAATGGAATCCGGGATTTCGAATCCTAAATATCCCGGATTAAGGCTACGCTTACTGACATTTCACGTAAATTACTGTCACTTTGTTCAATGCTTTGAAACTTGAGGTTTTTATAACTCATGAATAAGTTAAACAGTGTAAACAACTTCAGCTCGTGGTATATTATAATCATTTTCTTGAACAGGGGTAGCAAATACAGTTATTCTATTATTATTAATTGGTATAACAGGTACTTGATGGTTAACATTATTTAAACAGCTAAGTATATTAATGACAATTTTACCAGCAATATCGCCAATTACATATGCAGCCTCAATACCACCACATATATCTACAAGTGCAGTTAAAGCTTTTGCTCCAGTATCGTTAATACCATGAATTTCTCTAAATGTTGGTTCCATATATTGGACAGATACCCAAATTAGTACAATTACACCTATTATCCCTCCTATGCTACCTTCTGTATTTATACTGAAGTAGTTATTTATATTCTCTTCTTCTGCGCGCATCTTTATTTCTCTTTAATATATAAACAATAAAGTTTGAAATTTTATCATATTGACTACACCTAGTCGAATAAACTTTAATGCAATCGCCGTACTTGTACTACTATATTTTTGTAGAAAGTTAAGTATATATTAGTTATAATATGTTGCATATTTACGGGCCGTTAGCTCAGCTGGTAGAGCAGAAGACTCTTAATCTTTTGGTCGTAGGTTCGATCCCTACACGGCCTACCACATTTTATGGATTGTCTCTTGTTTCAGTGGGTACTTTAGTGGGTACGTTTTAAAATGTTATATGTAATAAAAAAGCCCCTTACTAGTGGGGCTTTAAAAGTTAGATATTACATTTTTACTTGATATTTTGATTGATCCATTTGTTAATCGTATCAACATGCCATGCTAAGGTTGTGCCATTAAGTTTTATAGGTTTGGGAAATTTTCCATCTATCCACCATCTTCTTAATGTTAATCTATTTCTACCAGTTATTTTTTCTAAATCTGTAATAAAAAAT
>JAUIBC010000076.1 GCA_030427555.1 Gammaproteobacteria bacterium
ATATTTATACTCAAGACGATTGTACTGTGGTTGGAACTACTGTATCAGGAAGAACATTACCTATTGATGGTATAACACAAAGTGTAGGGTTATACGCTAACACTTTGCCTTTGATCATAAATTGGAGTAAACAGAGCATGATACGTGCTCAGTTGAAATTTTTGAACAAAAAAATGCAAGAGTTAGAACAATATAGTTATGCTTATTTTGCAAACTTGCAATCCAAAGGTCAATCGTTATTTTACACACTAACAGTGTCTTTAAATTATCCAGAAGTAGAACATAAAAATTTAGATGTTATACCTATTAATGTTATTGAAAAAAATGAATACCCTTTAGTTATACGCTTCTTTGAGCAAGATGATAAATTATTTTTAAATGCGATGTTTGATGAATATATTATTGATGAAAAACAAATTGATTATTTATTTAAAAAAATAGAGTTTGTTTTAAATCAGTTAATTGAGAAAATTGATGATTGTTATCTATCTCTTAAATTTTATTCGGAAGAAGAGTATCAACGAATTATCTATGATTGGAACCAAACAAAAAAATATTTCCCTAGTGATAAGACATTGCATGCATTATTTGCAGAGCAAGTAAAAAACGCTCCAGATAATATAGCTTTAGTATTTTCAGGGAACCAGCTCACTTATAAAGAACTTGATGAACGAAGTAACCAATTAGCAAGCCTTATACAAAAACACAATCCAACCGAATTTGTTTGTTTATGTCTTGACAGAAACTTAGAGATGATTATATCTATTCTAGCAGTTTTAAAAGCTAATTGTGTCTATGTACCGATAGACCCAGATTCTCCTATTGAGAGGAAAAGATATATTTTATCTGATACTAAGAGTAATTTGTTAATAACTCAAGTGAACTTGTTAAAATATCTTTTCAAGTTAAGCAACATACAATTTTTAATGTATGATGAGACCGCACTTCTTTCAGAGAGCAAAGATTCATTATTAAACGAAGCTAAGTCGAGTGATCTTGCTTATGTTATTTATACCTCTGGCACTACAGGATCTCCAAAAGGAGTTATGGTAGAACACCAAAATGTGGTTCAATTAATGTATTCTAAATTAGCTTATGTTGGTAACAAATATGCTTTTTGGACTAATTATATTTTTGATGTATCAGTGTATGAAATTTTTGGCTGTTTATTAAATGGGGGGACACTTTATATTGCTCCAAGTGATATCCGGTTAGACCCTTATTTATATCTTGATTGGCTTAAAACATTCAAAATCGATGCTGTTTATATACCTCCATTTATGGTATCGATACTTAGTAGTGATTACGTCAAAAATAATGACAAATATTATTTAAAGCACGTTCTTCTTGGGGTGGAATCAATCCAGTCTAAATTAGTTGCTCCATTATTAGAGCATAATGTAATTATAAATAATGCATATGGCCCGACAGAAGCTACAGTATGTTGTACAACATACACTTTAACAGGTGTAACAAAGTTGACTCATAATTTTCCTATATTACCAATAGGTAAGCCGTTAGACAACGTACAAGTTTATATATTGAATAAACATCTAAATCCCGTTCCTATTGGAGCAGTTGGCGAGCTTTATATAGGAGGGAATGGTGTTGCCAGAGGTTATCTGAATCAACCAGAACTAACAAAAGAGCGCTTTATTCTTAATCCGTTTGCGAAAGGCAATCTTTATAAAACTGGAGATTTGGTAAGATATTTAGAAGATGGGAATATTGAATACGTAGGCAGAAATGATTTTCAGATTAAGCTAAGAGGCTTTAGGATTGAGTTAGGAGAAATAGAGAGTGTATTAAGTAATTATCCTGGTATTACTCAAATTACAGTGCAGTATTATGTCGAACCTCATGAATATTTAGTTGCTTATTATGTATCTTCTTTACCCATCAATGAAGATAAGCTTCGTGGCCACGCTGCATCTCATTTGCCTGATTATATGTTACCGAGCGCATATGTTAATTTGTCTAATTTACCATTAACGGTTAATGGTAAATTAGACCGCAAATCCCTACCAATTCCTGAATTTAAATCGGAAGTCTATGTTGCGCCTAGCAATAATTTGGAGCGTAAGATTGCTAATATTTGGCAAGATGTTTTAGGAGTTGAACAGGTTGGTATTTTGGATGATTTTTTTAAGCTTGGAGGTCATTCTATATTAGCGATACAAGTATCGCATAGAATGAGCACTTTATTGTCAAAAACCATACCTGTTAAATCAATTTTTCAATATAAGACGATTGAGCAAATCATTTTGCAATTAGAGGATAACTATATATTAGATGTAATACCCAAAGCAGTTTCGCCATACCAATTATCTTACGCTCAAGAGCGTTTATGGTTTATTGAGAATTATGAAGGCGGTAGTGATGCTTATCACATACCTTTAGCTTGGGAATTAAATGAAGATACAGATAGTGAACGTTTACTAGAATCATTACAAAAGATTGTCACAAGACATTCTGTATTGCGTAGCACCTTTCAACAAACTAAAGATGGTACTTATATACAGTTAATCCATGATTTGCCAATTACTATTAATAGACAAACTCTAATAGAAAATGACATTATGAATGCTATTGAAAAAGAAATTCATACACCTTTTGACTTAACAAAAGATTATCCAATTAGAGTTTGTTTATATCGGATTAAAAAAACTAAAAAGACAATATTATTAGTATTACTGCATCATATTGCGTTTGATGAATGGTCTAGTAATATTTTTATAAAAGAACTTTATGCGCTATACCATGGACAATTTTTATCACCTCTTGCAATTCAGTACGTTGATTATGCAGCTTGGCAAAGAACTTTATCACAAACAGCTGGAATTGATTATTGGCTTAATTACTTACAAAACTACGAGACATTAAATTTGGCAACAGATTATCCAAGGCCTAAAGAGATTGATTATCGTGGAAGACATATTGCACTTAATATTAGTGAAGAATTATCACAAAAAATCAAAACATATGCTGCATCTCAGGGCGTAACTGTTTATACAGTACTATTATCTACTATAGCCATTTTGTTTTCTCGTTATAGCGGGCAAAATGATTTAGTAATAGGTAGCCCAATAACTAATCGAGAACATCCTAACGTTGCTAATTTAATTGGTTTTTTTGTTAATACTTTAACACTTAGAATTAAGCTTGATGAAAAATTGTTTTTTAATGAATTATTACAAAATGTTCATCAAACTGTTATTGAGACACAAGCACATCAAGACATCCCATTTGAAAGGATTTTAGATGAGTTAAAAGTGGAGCGAGACACATCAAAACATCCGCTTTTCCAGATATTGTTTGATGTGGCACATAAGCAAGCGGATGATATAGTTGATTTGGTTAAACCGATAACATTGACAAATACTATATCTAAGCTTGATTTAGAGATAAATTTTTTGATAGAAGAACATAAAATAGTTGGTGAAATAGGTTATGCCATTTCTTTATTCAAAGAAGAATCTATTAAAAAAATGGCGACACATTTAGAACATTTATTAATACAAATAATCGCTGACGATAAAGCAATTCAAGATTACTCGTTATTAACAAATTTAGAACATCAAACTATTGTTTATATCTGGAATAAAACAGATAAAGACTACCCCAAAGACAAAACCATTTATCAACTATTTGAAGAGCAAGTAAAAAAGACTCCAAATAATGTTGCGGTCACCGATAAAAATTCATCATTAACATATACCGAACTTAGTCAAAAAGTTAATTTATTAGCAAAAAAATTACAAAAAGATGGTGTTAAAAAAGGTGTTGTTTTTGTACTAGAGTCAGATAGAAATATTGATTACTTATGTCATATGTTAGCTCTATGGAAAATAGGCGCAAGTTTTGCACCATTAAATCCAGATGGAGCCCCCGATAGAAATCAAGAAATTAAAGAACAAATTCAAAATGCGCCAAAAATAGATAACCTTGCTTATATCATGTTTACTTCTGGCTCAACCGGAAAACCTAAAGGCGTTATGATCCATCAAAAAGGTGCTATTAATCATTTGTTCGCCAAAATTAGAGATTTTAATATCACGGAAAAAGACAATATTGCTCAAACAGCAACACAAACTTTTGATGTAAACATTTGGCAATTTATGGCAGCATTAATTGTTGGCGGACAAATCACTATCTTAACCAACGATGATGCATGGAGCCCAAATAAATTATTTAAGCATATTGATAAACAAGGAATAACAATACTAGAAAGCATACCGTCACACTTACCAATAATGCTGGAGGAAAGTAACTACCATTTATCTTCTTTACGTTTCCTTATTATGAATGGCGAAGCGCTACCAATAATAGCTGCCAAACAATGGCTTAATAATTATCCACATACTCAAATGGCAAATGTGTATGGACCAACTGAATGTTCTGACGATGTAACGCATTTCATTTTTAATGCCATAGATGATGGTTGGCGAAATTATGTGCCTATTGGTAAACCAATTCAAAATACACAAATTTATATTTTAGATAAAAAAATGAATCCAGTACCAACAGGGGTTACAGGAGAAATATATGTTGGTGGCGACGGATTAGGTATAGGATACTTAAATGCAAAAGAAAAAACGCAAGAAGCATTTATAGAGTCATCTAATCTTAACACCAGATTATATAAAACTGGAGATTTAGCGCGCTTAAGTAATTCTGGCCTCATAGAATATCTTGGACGAGCTGATTTTCAAATTAAAATTAGAGGGCAACGTATTGAGCTTGGTGAAGTAGAAAACTCTCTTATAAAACACAAAAATATTAAACAATGTTTTGTACAAACCTATGATAATAAACTAATTGCTTACTATACAGGAGAAACTAAAGAAGATTTAAGCAATTATTTAAAAGATAAACTACCAAACCACATGATACCAAGTTTATTTATTAAAGTAGATTCATTTCCATTAACCACAAATGGCAAGCTAGATATAAAGGCCCTACCTATTCCTGAATTTAAATCAGAAACCTATATTGCACCTCGCGATGAGATAGAGAGTAATATTGCTAATATTTGGCAAGATGTTTTAAATGTTGAAAAAGTTGGTATTTATGATGATTTTTTCAAATTAGGGGGCGATTCAATACAAAGTATTCAGGTGTCATCACGTATTCAAAGTTTGGGTTTATCTTGTCATGTTAAAGACATTTTCACTCAGCGTAATATTGCAAGTTTGATAAAAGTATTAACGCAGGCTCCAACTTCAATTGCTGAGCAAGAGATATTAGAAGGAACTTTTGACTTATTACCCATTCAGCAATGGTTCATGACAAAAAATTATCTGCGTCCAAATCATTGGAACCAATCATTCATGGTACGTGTTCCAGAATTAGATGTGGATAGATTGCGATTGCTATTACCAGATTTAGTAAAACAGCATGATATGCTTCGTGTACGTTTTAAAGAAGGCAAACAAACTTATTTTTCAGAAATAGAGATGCCGCCTTTAATCGTTTTGCACAGTCAAGAAGTTAATGAAACTGTTTTAACAGACTTGCAATCTCACTTTGATATTGAAAAAGGTCCTTTATGGACAATTGCTTATATTGATGATTACGCTGATAAGAGTGCGAGATTATATTTTGCTTTTCATCATTTAATTATAGATAGCGTTTCCTGGCGTATTTTAATTGATGATATAAAATCACTTTATGCTGGTAATAAATTAGGTTTTAAAACCAGTAGTTATCGTGAGTGGGTGACAAATTTCAAGCCAAGCGAGTATAACTGGAATAATCAGTTAAGTGACACACCTCTTCCTAAGTTAACAAAAAAGGCCCAAATAGTAGATATCAAATTTAGTGAAACATTAACTACAAGTTTATTAACAGAAGCAAACGATGCATATCACACAGAAATAAATGATTTATTACTAAGTGCATTAGCTAAAGCATTAAGTGCATGGTTAGGAAATACTGAATATAGCATTACGTTAGAAGGCCATGGTCGAGAAGACGTTAATGATTTAGATGTTTCACGTACTATAGGTTGGTTTACGAGCCAATATCCGGTAAAACTTACAACCCAAACAAACCTTACCACACATATCCGCGGCATTAAGGAAAACTTAAGGAGTATTCCGCATAAAGGTTTTGGTTTTATAGATACGGAAAAACTTAATAGCATTACTTTTAATTATTTAGGTCAATTTGATAATAATAACAATTACTGGCAAATTACGGATGAAAGCTGTGGTATAAGTATAGATAAACGTAATCATGAACTTTGTATTTTAAATATCAATGGTATGATTATTGATAATACGTTGCGCTTTAACGTTGAAAGTTATGTTAAAGACTTTGATTTAAAAGATTTTAGTAAGTTTTATCAAAAACAACTTACAATGATAGTTGAGCATTGTTGTGCGCGGGAAAGAAGTTATACTCCGAGTGATTTTCCATTGGTTCGTATTAGTCAGCCATTACTTGATAAGCTTGGCTCTGATATAGAGACAATATATCCAGCAAATAGTTTACAACAAGGTTTTATTTATCATGCGCTTAATAACCTAGATGATGATGCTTACAGAGTACAATCAATCTTTACCTATAACACCATTCTTGATGTTGAATTATATAAAAAAGCTTGGGAAGCAGTTATTTCTAAATACCCAATTCTTCGCACTAGTTTTAATTGGGAAGAAGATGTAATTCAAATTATTCACTCAAAGGGTAAGTTGGAATTTAATTTTCATGAAAACGAAGACATTGATAGATTACAAAAATTAGATAGACAAGTTCCATTTGATTTAAGTAAACCATGCTTGATAAGAATACATCTTATCAAGCATGATAATAAGCATTATACGCTAATCAAAAGTGAACATCATAGTATCAGTGATGGTTGGAGCGGGCCTCTTCTTTTGCAACAGGTGCATGAGTATTACATAGCATTAGTTAATGGTAATGAAATTACTATAGAAAAGGATACTGCTTATTTAAGAACACAAGCATATATACACAGACATCAAGAAGAAGCTATGTCTTATTGGAGGAAGGAATTATCTGGAGTTGTAGCTAATGATATTAGTGTAATGTTTAGTAAAAGAGTGCATTTAGGAGATATTAGTCAAGTTGTTTGTCCTCGAGAAAAAACCATTGGCATTGCTTCAGATAAACTAAAACAAGTTGCACAAGATTCTGGCGTTACATTAAACACTCTAGTTCAATATGTTTGGCATTATTTAATCCATATTTATACTCAAGACGATTGTACTGTGGTTGGAACTACTGTATCAGGGAGAGCATTACCTATTGATGGTATAGAGAAAAGCATTGGTTTATACATTAATACTATGCCACTTATTCTGCATTGGAAACAACAAACTTTAAGAGAACAATTACAATCTATAAATCAAAGTATTCAGGAAATAAATCAGTACAGTTACGCTAATCTTGCGGAGTTACAACGTGCTGGACAGAGATTATTTAATAGTTTATTAGTATTTGATAATTATCCATATGTTAAGGATAAAAATAATGATGCATTGAATTTGGAATTTGTTAATGCAATTGAGAAATTAGATTACCCAATAGCAGTATTATCTTACGAAAATAATCAATCATTAATTATTACTATTAAATATGATTCTGGCTTAATAACAGATATTGGGATTGAGCGCTTGTTAAACCAATTTATTATGGTTTTAAATCAACTTAGGCCTTGTCTTGATAAGACCTATGCTGATATACAATTACTTAGTAAAAAAGAATATCAAACTATAGTTTACGATTGGAATAATACTGAGCGAACTTATCCTTTAGATAAGACACTACATCAATTATTTAGCGAGCAAGCACAAAGAAGTAAAAATAATACTGCATTGATATTTGAAGATAAAGAGCTTACTTACAAAGCACTTGATGAACAAAGCAATCAATTAGCGCGCTTTATCCAAAAACAAAATCCAACTGAACTTATTTGTTTATGTTTAGATAGAAGTTTTGAGATGATTATCTCTATTCTTGCGGTACTAAAAGCTGGTTCTGCTTATGTTCCTATAGATCCGGAAGCTCC
>JAUIBC010000077.1 GCA_030427555.1 Gammaproteobacteria bacterium
AAAAAAATAATCCCAGAATAAGTATGAAAGAATTGGAAAAGCGCCTTGATTTGGAAGATTGAATTTGACAGTGACGTTGAAAAAGACTTAAGGAAGCTAGGGCATGCAGCACAAAAGCGAATATTAAAGTTTTTAAAAGAAAAGATTGCAACAAGCAATGATCCAAGGGTATATGGTAAAGCTATTAAGGGAAGTTCGCAGTTATCAAGTAATACTTGACAATTAGTTGGCACTTCCTGTTGGCTTAAGTTTGCACTGAATTTTTCAATTGATATGCCCCAAAAAAGTTCTATAATTAGGTCATATGTTTTTTATTAATCTGGTGATGGATTATGCAAACTTTATATTCTGATCAAGTAGCAAGTATTAGTGAATTTAAAAAAAATCCAACAAGGGTCATCAATGATGCTCATGGTAAACCTGTTGCAATTCTCAATCATAATGTACCAGCAGCATATCTTATACCTTGTAGAACATTTGAGAAGCTTATGGAGCTTGTAGATGAGTATGAATTACAAGAAATTGTTAAACAAAGATTATCTGATAATAGTTCTAGTATTAAAGTAAATATAGATGAGTTATGAGCTTTATTTTCATCCACTTGCTTTGAAGTAGTGGAAGAAACTTTCAAAAAGTATACAAGAGCAGTTTAAAAAAATATTGAAACGCAGGCTTGAAGAGCCGCATGTGATTTCTGCTCGTCTTGGTGGTCAGTTAAAAAATTGTTATAAAATTAAGCTACGTCAATCTGGGTATAGGTTAGTATATAATGTTGATAACTCAAAAGTAATAGTTTATCATTATTACAAAGTAGACAGTCAATAAGCATCTATTTGATATTTTTTACTGATAATGAAAGGTGGGTTATGCCTAATAAAAATTTTTTTAAAAAAACGACTATATCTGAAAAGGTTAAAGCTGGAGGCCCATCGGCAGAAGACCAGCTTTTGGCGATGGCAAATAATAAATACTGGACTGTGCTAGGATCATCAAGCCTAAGCGCTTGTGGCAAAGATAACAATCTGATCAACCGAGCAAATGCTTTTAAAAGTGCATTACAAACTTACGGACCAACTTCAGATCAACTACCAGACTTTCGTCATAACGAAGGCAAGGCCAAAAATAGTGTATTTCATGGGCACGTTACTGGCTCTTCAGGTACTTCATACATTTTAGAGTGGGCTGTTATAGACTCAGGAAGGCGGATTATGGCTTTGGTAGGGTTTGATACCCACGAGAATTATTCGTTCAAGCAAAAACCTTTAACAGCTGATGAGCAGAAAAAAATTTTGGCTCAGCCTGAGAGTAAAAAAATCTTGGAAAATGTTGCTAAAAAAGTACAAGAAGCCAAAGATAAAGTAGAGCGTGTCGAGTTAAATTATCGAAATAAGTAATTATCTGTATACTTCCGAACTTTTTGCTGTGTAGTAGTTCAAACTTGACCTGACAGTCCCCGGTTTTTTTGAAGTGTCTGTTAGGTTAGATTTAGTTTTATAAATATTAAATATGGCGCAATATTTTTTTTTAAAAAATGTAGCAGATTTGTAACAGAATGAAATATAAGCCCAGCAGTAATGGGCTATCTGTAGTGTCCTTAGGCTCAACCCTAAATGTTTTTATTCTTAACTATTTTCCAATTCATCAATTTTTTCCAAACAGAGTTGCTTACCGATGGTTTCGAGTCTTTCAACCCGTTCGATTAGTTGGAGTAGCTCTTCTTTAGTGATGTGATAACTTGGCTTGTAACGGGCATCTACATATGCTTTGCATAGTAGTTTAAAGAGCCAACGTTCTTCGCGAGTATGTAAAGGAAATGTAATTGCTAATTGATGGTCTATAGTATTGGTTAGTTTTCTTAAAATACCCAGATCATGGGTATTTGGTTTATAGCGGGTAAATACCAATAAAATTCCAGTATAGAGTCTCTCCGCTACTTGGTGCAACAAAAATACGGCTTCATTCAATTTTCCCTTATTCAGAAAAAAATCAACACCTTCTACAACATCTCCTGCTTTATTAAAATAATATTTAAAATCCGTTTCTGCTAACTTTTTACGCTCTGTTGGCGGTAATTCTTTGGCTTCTTGTAAAGTATGTTTTTCTGTATCAAACAGTAAAATCCCTTCTTTTTTTATGTCAGTAAAGAAATATTGGGCTTTTTTAAGCCTGCGATTCATAAACTCAATGTCATGCACTAAAATTGAAACAGGTGTTTGTATCGATTTATTTTGTTCAATTTTACTTTCAAGGTCAATTTCTAATTTGGTTTGTTGAATATCACTTTTAGTTTCTACCAGTACCAAGAGATCGTAATCACTTTGGTAACGAAAATGTGTTTCGTCATATTTATCTTCTACCCAAGCATTTCTCGCATAGCTACCGAACAATATAATCATTTCGGCAGCAGATGTATTGCAAATTGTTGATACAATCGTCTGCAGCTCTTGTTGTTTTTTTTCAGGTAGATAGTTTATGCTTGTTTTCATAAAGTTGGAATCCGTCAACCCACTATAAATACGTTAATTTCACCAGAATTTATATCAGTTTATCAAAAAATTACACTAACTAATACCAATTAAATATTATAAAATTATTACTTTGTTTATTTGGCTATTATTAAGTGATAAAAAATGTTTGCATTAGTTAAATATTAAGCTTAAGAAAAAAGCTTAATCATTGAGAAGAGCACAGCGACTAAGCAAGTATAAGTATGGTCTTTTTCGTGAGTGTTATGTTAAAATTTAAGGCATATTTACTTAAGAGAAAATAGTTATGCAAGTTCATCACACCCTTTATTTTAAAGCTTCTGAGCATCAAGACACCAAATTTTGTTATGAAGCTAAACTTCGTATTGAAGGGGAGAGCCTTTTTGAGTCTCCGCTACATCAATTACCCGAAATATTAAGACAACTGGAATCTATACAACTTAATACTTATGCAATTCGTTTTGAAAAAAACAAGTGGGAACGATTTAATGTAGAAATTAGGTGTGAATATCCAACGTTGATTTTTTCTGATGATACTCATGAGCATAGTATCGTGATTGATCTTGCAAAAAAAATGCAGCGTTTAATCTATTATTATACGATGATGCCTGAGTTGTATTCGGCTTCATTATCTTATGACCGTTTTATAAAAAAAGTTTCGGAACTAAAAATTCCTTATTGTTCATGGACTGATGACGAGCTATATCACTTTCCCTTGCGATGGGAAAAGTTAGATGAAACCTACGATATGTTATCACCTGGTTTAACGGATAAACCATCTAAACTGATAAAAAGAAACTCGTTAGAACGCAAGCCCATGATGCAACCAAACCAAAAAGACTGTCGTTTTGATGCAGAAGATTTTATCAATGAGCAAATGATTATCCGTAGTGATTCTTTTGGGGTCGTTTTTAATTATGAACCGCATGGGGAATCGAGATTTCATCTCATGATCAATGCATTGTCACATCATGCTGATTTATCGACATCCACTCCTCGTCATCTCTTCGAACTCGAAGCGTTGTTAAGAACAGTCCATCATGCTGCGGAGGCACAATACTTAAAACTAGACGAGCATATTGTCATTCATATGCAAAAACATGCCAGTGTGGGTATGACTATGCCGCATTTGCATATTCATCTTTTGATAGCACCTAGAAAAGACTCTTTTTGTAACGATTTAATACGACAGTTTCAAGCTCATTTCGCTTCCATGTTGAAGGAGAAGAGTATCCCTGCAAAAAGGTTGACTAAAGAGTACATGACATTCCAAAAGCGACAATTGGCCCCCATGTTGACTAAAGAGCTTAACAATCAATTGACCACTCAATATCAGCGTTATACTCTTTTTTCTCCCTATAATACATTGAGATATAAACAATCTATGACACCAGACACGGCTTATGAGAGTAAGGAAAAACCAACTGTACGCGCCATAATGTAAATCACCGTTCATCCTGTCTTTGCTTCAAAGGTGAGCGGATGGAACCTAGCTAAAATGTTTCGGGACTTTAGGACTAATATGAAAAGAGCAAGTGATGATTTAGATCGTTATGGCAGTTTTTCAGCGAAAAGGAGAAATACAATAATGGCACCTGATTCAGTTGCAATTCAACAATACATAGAAGAACATGGTTTTGGCCCTAAACCTCCCCCATTAAGTCGTAATCTTTCTGCAGATGAGTTTAGATTATATTATTATGATAAGCAAACTTTAATGGAGTTTTGTAGATCTAAAGGTATTTCTACTTTTGGTCTGAAAGGAGACCTTAATGCTAGAATTGAGCGTTATTTAAGAACGGGTTTTGTAACTGTAATTCAACAGCCAAAAACTTCATCAAAACCAGATAGTCATACAGGGTTGTCTCTAAGTAAAGTTGTATCTAATTACAAAAGTGATCCAACAACTCGTGCATTTTTTCAACGTCATTGTCCAGGATTTACTGGTTTTAGCGCGCTTGTGCAAAAGCAAATTAAAGAAAGGCTTGCTGCAGGTGAAGTCTTCACCTATAAAGATGTTATAGATATGCATAAAGAATTTTTACGCAATAAAAAAGCAGAGAAAGACTCAGGGCAGGCGGCTGTTGTTGCTCATAATTCTTGTCAGTTTAATCAATTTTATATTGATTATAGTCATGACAAAGACCGTAAAGTGCATAGTGCTAAAGAAGCTTGGGAGTTGGTACGTGATTCAGCTGGTGAAAAAACATATCAACGTTATAAGGATAAGATTGAAGAAATTCGAGGTATTTTAGTAGCACAAGAACTATCTGACATACCCACAACGCAAAAATAAAATAACTGTTGGTGTTTTGCTATTGTGTGTTGATACTTTAACCCCAATAATTAGTCTCGTTAATTAAATAAACATAAATATTTAGTAATTTTAATTGTATGGAAAATGTAGCTGGATCACAGTAACATTGCTCATTTTTCAATACAAGAATAATAATAGAACAATCAAAAGAGAAAACGGTCAATCAGAGTACGGTTATGCGTTGAAAAATTCTTTAACTTGCACTTTAATTGGTCATGATCTATAGTTTAATTAAGTCGGCTGACTAAATTATAAGCATGTTAATCAGCCAATAATGAATTTACTATTCAACAAAAAAATAGTAGTTCGAAGGCGTAGTTGTCTTATAATGAACTATAAGGGGTACAATTATGAAAAAACTATCTTTATGTTGGGGATTGCTTGCTAGCATGGCTTTCGCAATGTTAGCATCAACATCGGTCTTTGCTGGGCAGGAGTCACTTAGCCGTAACGCTAATGTAACCGTCGTAGCCGTAGGAGAAGGTGGTGAGATGGGTGGCTGCGGTGGTTGTCGAATAAATGATAACCCAAACGAGCAAAATGATCCTTATATAGAAAATGATAACTCTAGTGGCAAAGAGCGGGATTAGTTCCCTCTGCCCACCAAATATTTTAAACTATTTCCTAGGTAATTTTGCTTTTCTGAGATACTCTATATAGACATGTGCGCGGTATCTCTTCTGTTTCAACTTTTACAAGAAGTCATTCAATATATAGATTATTAATTAACATTCGCCATACATAAGCGGAGTGCGTTATTGATAAGTTTACTTGTATTTCTAAACAAAATGTAATTCAAGACCGAAAACATTCATATGGCATAGGATCCTTGACTAGAATATTGTAAGTTAGATACAATTAATGCCACATAGGTTAGTTATTCAATAAAAAACAAATAATGATAAATTCTAGTGAATCACCATTAACTTTTTTTAGTAGTATGCCAGTGCACATGCTTATCGAGGTTTGTTCGAACATCGCATCTGAAGAACTATTTAGTAAGTTTCTTACGTTTAAACATAAAGGCTTAATAAAAGCTGCGATTATTGCCTTATGCAATAGACAAGATACATCCAGTATTTATTATCAAAACATGTTATTTAAAAAAAAACCACCAAAGTTTTTGTTCAACGACAATGGCTTTGTGGATATGCTAAAAGAGTCTTTGTGGAAATCGATGCAATCTTCCTTTTCAGATATCGATCATAAACTTGCGGCTCTCATTTTTATAGCTGAAGCAAAGGGTATTCAATTTCAAGATTCAATTATAAAACTTATCAACTGTCTCAATATTAAACTGAATTGTAATGAGTCCAATGTTTGCAAAGCAGCACTAAATTTCTTGAGAGTAATTGTACCATGCGCTAATGAATCTCAGTTGAATGAAATTTTCAACTTAATAGTGCAAAAACTGTATGATAGTAATTTTGAGGTTCGCCAATCTGCGATGGATGCATTGCTAGTAATTGCGCCGCTTGTTGATAAGAAATTGTTAGAAGATCTCTTTAGCTTAAGCATATCAAAACTTAATGACAACAATCAGACATTAACACTATATATATTAGAATTAATTGTACCATATACTGATAAAACACAGATAAAAGTCCTAACCAATTTAATTTTACCAAAATTGAATGATGATTGTGAATGGGTTCGTTTGGCAGCACTAAAAGTATTGAAATCAATTGTTCCATTTGTTGATAAAGAAGATCTGAAAAACATGCTCAACTTCATAGTACCAAAATTGAATGACAAAAGTTTATTGGTTAGTAATAAAGCTCCAGGTACCTTGCGAGAAATTGCACAATACGTTAACAAAAAGCAACTGGAACCAATTATTAAATTAATTATGCAAGCATTGTCGGATGAGAGAGGGCGCAAAGAGGTCGCATTAAGAACTGCGGAAGCAATTGCACCACATATCGGAAAGCATAGGTCTAGAATAACTAATTTAATTATGCAAATATTGAATGATAATTCTTGTCATGATGTTCGTGAATCAGCACGGAAAGCCTTGGGAGAAACTGTACGTTACACTGACAAAATAGCTCAGGACAACATCATAACATCCATAATAGACTCACTAAATTTTGATGGTCCTGAGGATGAGCGTAATTCGGCATTTGAAGTTTTGCAAGTAATTGCGCCATATGCTGATAAAAAACATCTTCTCCCGTTTATTGACTTAATTAATCGCATGCTGAATGACAGGAGAAATATATGGTATCACAATGCTGTCTTAGATATTTTGAAAGAAATTGTACCTTTCTTTGATAAAACACAGATGGATATCTTGATTAATTTGAGTATTTCATTGTTGTCGTCGAGTGACAATTACTCTCTTGTTATTCAAAGGGGATTGATAATACTTCAAATAATCGCGCCTCATGTTGATAAAAAACGGCTAGATAGCATTATTAGATTAATTACTCCTAGGTTAATCGGTGATAATTTAGTGACTCGCAACTCTTCACTAAAGTTATTAAAAATAATTATACCGCGCGTTGATGCAAGAGATCTTGATACTATACTTAACTTAAGTCTATCACGTTTGAATGATGCTGACTCAAATGTTCGTGATACAATACTAGAGATATTGAAAATAATTGTTTTGCGAGTTGATAAAACACAGCTAGATAGCATTATTAGATTAATTTCTCCTATGTTGAATAATGATTTTGTAGTAATTCGCAAAGGAGTACTAAAAATCTTGCAAATAAGCGCACCACACGTGGATACCAGTAATATGTTTGCCGCTATTAATTCAATCACGCCAATGTTGAATGCCAATAATCCAATGAGCCGCGTAGCTGCTAATATACTAACGACATTTTTCGTTGTAGACAAAGATAGTAACGAGTTTCTCAATGTTTTTTCAAATGATTTTGATACTGCTTCTGTGGAGTTTCACGTATTTGAGGCCATTCGAGATATTTATAATGAGGTTTATGCTTCTCATGATCTTAGCCTCTCTGTCTAAGGTAACATTATTGTTTTAAGTTGATGCATGTGATTCATTATCACGAAATAATAATGTAAGATTCTTTTATAGCAATCATATTATTAAAGGAATAGTAATGATTTATCTTAAAAAAATATCAGCTGTATTTTTATCAATAATTAATTTTTTGGTATTTGCTGATGATATAGAAAAAATA
>JAUIBC010000078.1 GCA_030427555.1 Gammaproteobacteria bacterium
ATAGGCATTAGTATAATTATTTTGCGCAATTACCCAATATGGCAAACTAAAAAACACGCTCTGCAACTTCTAAAAAATTACCAAAGCCAATACCCACAAGCGATTAATAGCCAAAAAGCTTGTTCTTTAGTAAATGAATTATTAAAAAAAACTGCTTTTTTTTACTATCCTCGGCCAATGGTTGCAAGCCTCAAGGGCCAGGCCTGGTTAAATTTTTTAAATCAAACTATGTTTTATCAATCTCAATTTGATAAATTTTTAGGAAAATTCGCGCAAAAAAACAACCAAAATACAAAGCTAGATTTTACTGTAGTAGCTAAAGAACTACTCGAATATCCATATCAAAATCATCAAGATATAAACTTAGACAAACTTTTTTCTTTAGCTAATATTTGGGTTAAAAATCAACGCCATTTTAGTAAAAAACTCAGGGAGAAGTCATGTTTGAATTAGCCAATCCTTGGGCACTAACCGCCTTACCATTGCCATTAATAATATGGTTTTTCATTCCAAGAGCTCAATTTATGGTTACAAGCGCGTTAAATGTACCTTTTTTTAAGTTTTTACAAAACTCTATTTCTGAAAAACTTATAGTTTTTAACACTAAAAAAATACTTTGGTTTTTGTTTGCAATTTACACCTTACTGCTCTGCGCTTTCGCTGGTCCACGCTACGTTGGCGAACCACTTCCATTATCTCATGAAAGCTATAATATTATGCTTGCTTTAGATATATCACCAAGCATGGGAATCAATGATATGTCACTAAATGGCAGGCAGGTAACAAGGCTTGCTGCCGTGAAAAAAGCTGCCAAACAATTCATATTAGACCGCAGTGGCGATAAAATCGGTTTGATTCTATTCGGCGAACGCGCCTATCTTTTAACCCCTCTTACTTTTGACAAAGAAAACTTATTAATGCGTTTGGATGATGCAACCGTTGGCCTTGCTGGAAAATCAACGTCAACTGGCGATGCCATTGGTCTAGCTATAAAAAAATTGCAAAATGTACCGGCCAAAGGTCGTATGATTGTTTTACTTACTGATGGAGCTAGTAACTCTGGAATTTTATCCCCACTACGCGCGGCCGAGCTTGCAAAAAATGACAAAATTAAAGTGTACACAATCGGCCTACATTCAGACATAGACCCACAATCATTTAGCGGAATGTTTTTAAATGTAAATGGGATGGGAGATTTAGACGAAGCTACTTTACAAAAAGTTGCAAATATAACTGGTGGTCAATACTTTCGTGCAACAAGCCCCAAATCATTACAAAATATTTATCATTCTATTGATAAAATGGCAAAAATCTCGCAAGAAAGAAAAACAGTCCGCCCTCAACATGAATATTATCCTTGGTTACTAGCTATTGGATTTATGTTGTTTTTATATTTAATCGCTACTTCAAGTAGTTTTAAATTTCCTAAAAGAGGCGAAAATGTTAACTAACCTACAGTTTTTAAGACCTTGGTGGTTATTAGTATTGATTCCTTTAATTATCCTTGGAATAAATTTATTTAAAAAACGTTTAAAAAACTCTGCCTGGCAAACAGTTTGCGATCCAAATCTTTTATCACACTTAATCGTAACTCATAAGCGTAAAAGATACCTTTTGCCTTTCGCTTTATTAATGGCAAGTGGAGTTAGCATGGTTTTGGCCCTTTCAGGCCCTGCCTGGCATAAAATAGACGTTCCAACATATCAACAAATTCAACCACGTATAATTTTGTTAGATATGTCAGATAACATGTACGATAATGATTTGTCTCCTGACAGATTAACCAGAGCCAAGTTTAAACTACATGACTTATTTACCCAAAAAGATTCTGGTCAGCTTGCTTTAATTGCTTATACTAGTGAGCCATTTGTTGTATCTCCTTTAACTGATGATGCACAAACAATCGATGCGTTACTTCCTGCATTAACAGAAAATGTTATGCCTGTTGGTGGCAATAATCTTGGAAATGCATTATTAGCAGCAAAAGATTTATTTAAACCAAGTGGCACAAGTTCAGGTGACATTTTAGTTTTAAGCGCAACAATTCCTGATAAAAATGCAATTTCTGTAGCGCAAAAGTTAGCGCGTCAAGGTATACATACGTCTATTCTGCCAATAGTTGCGGATAAAAATGCTAATGCTTTTTTCAGTCCATTTGCTAAAGCTGGTAATGGTAAGCTTATTGATTATACTTTTGATTCTGCTGATATTAATCAGTGGCTTAATTCAACTAAGTTGCAACGTTCATTTAAAACAAAGGAAATGCAAAACATTCCATTAATGCGTGATGAAGGACGATTTTTTGTGTTGCTTGCGCTAATTTTTCTATTACCATTTTTTAGACGTGGATACTTTTCGAGGATTAATGGATGAAAACAAATCATTATATTTTATATTTGTTGCTAATATTATTCTCGGTAAACGCGCATGCGTTTTCTTGGCAAGATCTATGGCAAAATAAAAATCAACGAGCTAAAGAAATGATGAAGAAACAGGACTTTAATTCGGCTAAAAATACTTTTCAAGATGATAATTGGCGTGCGGTTGCGGCATTTCGTGCTAAAGACTACCAGTTGGCGGCTGATTTATTTGCTAAATCAACAGCGGTTGATGCAAATTATAATTTAGGTAACGCGCTTGCCTATCTAGGTAAATATGCAGAAGCAATTGCAGCTTATGATAAAGCTTTAGCTACTAATAAAAATAACCAAGATGCGAAACATAATAAAGAATTGCTTGAAAAGCTTTTACAGCAGCAAAAAAACAAAGATAAAGATAACAAACCACAAAATCAACAGCAAAAACCAACAGAACAAGAAAAACCCGAAAAAAAGAATAATTCTAACTCACAAAATGACCAAGAAAATAATAAAAATGCAGATGAACCGCAAAAACCCAAAGCCAGTGAGTCTGAAAAAAATACTCGTAAACAGCAAAAAATTGACAATCAAGATCAAAAACCATCACAAGAAGGCAGTAAAAATCAAATGCAAGAACAGTGGTTGAAACTTATTCCAGATGATCCAGGAGGATTATTACGCGAAAAGTTTAAACGTGATTACTTACGCAAAAGAGGTTAACTAATGAAAAAGTTTCGCAAAATTCTTTTTACAGCTTTAATACTTCTTAGCTATATTGCCAAAGCCACGATAACAGTTAACTATTCACCTAAAAATATTAGCTTAGGAGAAACAATCAAAATAACGTTCACAATTGATAGTGCAAATAAGGTAGGATCTCCAAATTTAATGCCACTATTAAATGATTTTGATGTATTAAGTACCGCTCGTAGCTTCTCTTTTGCAGATATTAATGGCAAAACTTCATCACAAGCACAATGGACTATAATTTTAAAACCAAAGCATGCTGGCACAATCAATATACCACCTATTAATATTGGTAATGAGCAAAGCAAGCCATTTACAATGACTGTTGCTAAAACCAGTAACCAAGAGACAGAAACTTATAATAACAACTCGACTTATACCATACTTGAAGCCACTATAAATGAGACACAGCCTTTTATAGAGCAACAAACTATTTATACAGTTAAACTATATAATCGCCAACAGTTGTTTGATGGCCAATATAAGGCTCCTGAAATAGAAAATGCTTTAATAGTGCCTCTTGGTGATGGCAAAAGCTACCAAACCAGTTTCAAAGGTGAAAATTATAATGTTGAAGAAATTAGCTATGCGATTTTCCCTCAAAAAGAAGGCAAAATCACAATTACGCCCCCAGAATTTACAGCTGAAGTTATAGATGGCTTTAATCCTACTAGAATTCATCTGATTGCCAAACCAATTAGTATAAATGTAAAACCACTAACAGATGGTCAAAAAATAAGTGACTGGCTAGCAGCTGAAAATGTAACTCTTAGTGAAGACTATGATAACCAAGCAACAACTTATACAGCTGGTGAGACAATAGTACGCAACATCACCCTTCAAGCATCAGGAATGGTAGCAGAACTGCTTCCCAAACTTATTTTTTCTAACAGTGATAGTTATAATGTTTATGCAAATAAGCCACATGTAGAAAATAATTTGGTAGACGGTAAAATTATTGCCCGCGCAACTTATAAAGTCACATATTTATTAACAAAAGCGAGTAGCACTGAAATTCCAGCTATTGAATTACCTTGGTATAATATCGATAATAAAACAAAAAACATTGCAACTTTACCCGCCAAAATTATCCATATAAATCCAAATAGTGCCGCTAGTAAAAAAATCATACCTATATCCAAGCCCAAAGAGGTTATAAAACCACAGTCGAAAGCAAGAACTAGCTTATTACCAATTCTAGGCATCATATTATTTGCATTAGTTATTATAATTGGGATTGTAATTCTTAAATTAGCAAGCTCAAAGAGTAAGAAGCCAAAAATAAACCCATCTTTATATAAGATTCAAAAAGCTTGTAAAGCTTGCGACCCAGTGACAGCTCGGCAAGCAATATTGGCATTCGCGCGGCAAGAATGGCCCGAAAAAAAGATTTTGAATTTAAATAACATCCCAATTGATAATCAAGAGTTTAAACAAGAAATAGCAAAGTTAACCGCCGCTCTTTATGGAAAAGGTAAAAATACCACTTGGGACGGAACAAAATTATGGCAAATTTTTTCTAAGTTAAAAACCAGAAAAGCCAATAAAAAAACTAAAAAAATTCTTCCTCCGATTTATTTACATTAGAAACAGGTAAATTCTAATTAGAAGTAAGACAAGCAATGCGTTTTAATATTTACATTTTATAAAATCTTTTGGATGGTTGCTTAAGCACATAGCTTCATATGAAATTCAATATTAAAACTAGTATTCGTTGCCCCCCTTTTTTTGATAAACTGATGAATATTGTACTTAATGCAGCGTATTTATAGTTGATTGATGGACAGCTTATGAAAAGAAGCATCGATTATTTACCCCAAAATAAACAACAAGAGCTCCAGGCGATTGTATCAATCGTTCGTGATATGGGTGTTGCTGAAATGCTGATACTATTTGGCAGCTATGCCAGGAATGCTTGGGTAGAAGAGATGTATGATGAAACTCATTTTAAATATATAAGCGACTACGATTTGTTAATGTTGGTAGAAACAAAAAGTGATACTCAACAAACCAAATTGGAAATGGAGTTTGAACGGAGAGTTGAACAGGCTGCATCGATTCAAACACCAGTTTCTATTCTGGTACATGACATTGACTTTATGAATCGCAGACTTAGAAAAGCGCAATATTTCTTTACTGATATTAAAAAGGAAGGTGTTTTGTTGTTTGACACTGGAAAATATGTCTTACAAGAAGCTAAAGAATTACCACCAGCAGAGCGCAAAAAATTAGCCGAAGAGGATTTTAAGTATTATTTTGATGAAGCACATGGGTTTCAAAAAGGGGTACACTTTTACTTAACCGAAGATGAATTAAAAAAATCCGTGTTTTTATTACACCAAGTTGCAGAGCGACTTTATACGGCTATTTTATTAGTCTTCACCCGCTATAAACCCAATACCCATGACCTGGATATTTTAAGGAAACTGACCAATACCATAGACAATCAGTTGAGTGTTGTCTTTCCTTCACATACGCGTGAAGAGCATGAACTCTTTAAGCTGTTATGTAAGGCATATGTAGATGCTCGTTACAAGCCAAGTTACAGTATCACCAAAGAGGAATTACTTCAGCTCATCGAGCGTGTTGAAAAACTCGAAGCCATAGGTAAGCAGCTTTGCTTGAAAAAAATTGATGATTTGGGGGCGTACTAAATTGAGAGATGTTATGATTTTCTCCCTATAAACTTATCGAGGAACGGAGCATTACTGAATGGCCATAAAGATTTCCACAAAGTCCTCCTTAATTTGGGGAAGACCCTTTATATGGCGCGCTCGGAGGGACTCGAACCCCCGACACCTTGGTTCGAAGCCAAATGCTTAAATTATAAATCTCTTTAAAATCAACGCCTTACGATGCATCAAAATCTCCAAAAATGGCGTAAAACTGCCTGAAACGGCCTAGTCCTGTCACAATTACGTCATGTTTTCGTCATTGCAAATAAATTTAACAACATAATAAAATATAAAATTTATAATATATTTTTACCATTATTAATCCAGTTAAAAAAATCTGGTAATTCATTCCAAAAAGAATCGAATGATGGCAGAGAGCGTATTTGATGTGATAACTGAATATCCCATCCAGCACGACAAACTGACTCATATACAATCAAATCCGCATACGTAGGTACTTTTATCCCGTTGCATCATAATTAAATGTTACTTTGCATTCACTTCGTTGCATCAAAATAGATGTTACCGAAGAGGCGGTTTTAAATACCCTCTATAAATATCCTAGCGGGGTGAATTATCGACAGTTTGTCGATAAGAGGGGCCGGTAATGAGGCCCCTAGAATACCCCCATAGCCATCGCCTTCCCAGGCTGTACTATATTCTATATAGCGGCACGTTTTGAACTTTTCTTAAGATCTACACGTGCAAAAATTACCTTTAGTTTATTTTCTATCACTTTTTTTAGTGCAAATGGATTAAGATTTTGATAAATATTTGTTAACTCTTCTTTTTTAGAAGAGCTTATGCTTTCAGATTCAATTAAACGTTGGTATGGTGTTTTAGGTTCATCATGTTTTTTTATAACTTTAGACTTTACTCTTGTTTTCTCAAGTAATTTAAAACTTGGTAGAAAAAAGTTATTAAACAAACTAATTTCATTTTTATATAAGTCGTTTATTAAAGAAACTAACTTAGGATTATCTAAACGATAATATCCAAGTAGCTGACGAACATGTGTCCAATTTTTCTGTTCTACATGCGCATTATCATCCTTTTTATAGGGCCTAGAACGAGTAAATTGTATCCTATGACTATCTTTGTCCTCTTTGCTTGTAAAATATCTAAGTAAATGATGATTTAGAAATTCAGAGCCATTATCACAATCAAAGCCTTTCAAAGGAAATGGCAAGAGAGTTTCTATATCTTCTATTTGCTCAACAACTTCTGTAGAGCCTTTATTCCAAACCGCCCTGAGTTCAGTCCAGCCAGAATAAATATCTGTTAAAGTCAAACTCCAAATAAAACTACCACTCATTGAAGAGCCACAATGTGCTACTGTATCTGCTTCTACAAAACCAGGAACTTTCTCATCCCATTGATTAGTTCTTATAGGAATTTGTGTTTTTAATATACTACCAGGCTTTGTCCCATTATAAGACATTCCATATCGAGACTTTAATGGCGATAATAAGCGATCTATTGTTGCTGAGCTTATTGAGCCCAAAAGTATTGTCTCTTTATTTAAAGCTCCATATGCTTGTTCATAGTGTGGTAACCACAAAGGTAAAGCAACTTTTAATCTACGACCACACAACTGGTTGCTTTGTAGCCAGATTCTTTTAAGAGGCTCTATAACATCAGGGGTATTATATTTAGATTTTCTACCTGGTCTTTTTTTCTGTTTTTCTCTATATATGGGTTTATTTAAAAGCCTAACGGCATGCTTTCTATGGTAGCCACTTGTTTCACAAAACTCATCGAGTATTGTGACTTTTTCTGATTTACTTGCCTTTTTATAGCGCTTTTTCAAATGCATCAAATATACGTCCATAGATAATTGCCCCATTATCAATGCCTCCCTTTTTTTGGGTAACATTAATTATGATGTAACGTATATTAGTTTATGCTTGTTTCGGTAACATTTAATGTGATGCAATTCGCAAATTAACTATTATGCTGACAAATATTATTCGATATGATATAATATTTGTCAGCATAATAGTTAATTATAATTTACTTCATTGGAGATGTTAATGCAAACCCTTAGTGAATTTTTAGGTGTAAAAAGTACTCAAGTACAACATGTATGTAAATATGAAAATCAACAAATTCGTTTATCAGGTATTAATGGGAGCATTATCTTG
>JAUIBC010000079.1 GCA_030427555.1 Gammaproteobacteria bacterium
TCAACCATCAGGTCAGCCGTCAGGTCAACCATCAGGTCAACCCTCAGGTCAGCCGTCAGGTCAACCATCAGGTCAACCCTCAGGTCAGCCGTCAGGTCAACCCTCAGGTCAGCCGTCAGGTCAACCATCAGGTCAACCCTCAGGTCAGCCGTCAGGTCAACCCTCAGGACAGCCATCGGGTCAACCCTCAGGTCAACCCTCAACTAAACCAACAACTCAGCCAACTAAATTGCCAAGTTCTGCGCCTACACCTGTTCCAAGTTACTCGCAAGCTCCAACAATGCCGGTTCCCCATGATTGGATGGCTCAAATCGAACAAAAGCTATATGTTTATACCTATGGCATTGCTGTTACAAACGGTAGAATAGGTATTGGTGGTGGTATTATTCCAGGGTTTTATATTGAATTTAATAATTTTAATGGGGCTTACTTATCCTCGTATTCTATGCCTTGGGAAATCACTTTATATATGAGAGGGCTAGATAAAACGCACGTGGCGTTTTTAGGCAAACAAAATACAAATTCTGAATATACGATAGGAATTTTTGATACAGAAACAGAGAAATTAATAAAAATTTCAACATTATCTCAATATGCCCAATGGAAAACTTTTTGTAATGATGCAAATAACAATTATTTATTGGTTGCAGGTTATGATTACACTAACAACCTTGTTATTATAAAATTAGATCCAAGCAATGGTTTATTTTTAGGTGGATATAAATATTCTTTTCCTCAAGAAAAGGCATATGTTACTAATATGGATTTATTGCCTTCATCTTTAGGAAGTATAGTTACTGGTTATACTTTAAAGCCAAACGGATTATTTGGTGGAGCATTCATTATTCATCTTAGTAGTACAGGTTATATAATTGATGCGACTATATTAAAGACTACAGAAGTTCAATATATAAATCCTTCTAGCATATCTGTTGATGAAAATTCTTTAAACTCAATTTTGGTAGGTAATTCAAACAATCGAGGTTTTATTTTTAACTTACCTCTTTACTCTACGATGACTCCAATTTGGAGTGGCTTTGAACTAGGTAATATACCAGTAGAATTTAAGGATGTTATTGTTCAAAATAGTATTGCCATTGTTTTGGGCAATGCAATAATTAACAAATCCAATCAAAAAAGTGCCATTGTTTTTGGAATTGATATTAATACTGGTAAGGTTTTAAGGTCAGTTGGAATAAGCGGCTCAAGTTATGTTCGTTGTTATGCGATTACGACAGTTGATGATGGTTATAGATTAGCATGTGATTCCAATACGCATCCAACAGTTTTTTTCTTAAACAAAGAAAATTTGGCTCCAGGGGAACTTTCACCGCAATATACTTGGGTTGCAAATATATCGGATATATTAACATTTACTCCGATTAGTTTAGTTAAAACCCCTTACTCTCTAATCACAAGAACTGTTTTTGATAGTAGTGTATTGCGAAATAGTTTTAACGTTGAAGTAGAGAGCTCAATGCTAACGCAGTTATGGCCCAAGAATTTGCCAACACTTAGACCAACGCATATACCAACACTTTCTAGAAGTGAATTTCCTTCTAGCCAACCGTCTAGTGTTCCTAATTCTTATCCATCTTCTTTACCAACAAGCCAACCAAATAGCAGGCCTTCATTATCACCTACTCAGCCTACTAGTGAACCAAGTAGTAGTGTCCCAACAGGAACATATAGACCAACAAGAAAGCCGACTTTTAAACCGAGTTTTAGACCAACTACAGGCCCAACTCCATTACCAACAGCAAAGCCAACGATAGTTCCTAGCGAATTACCTACAAGTACGAAAGCGCCTAGTATGGCTCCAACAGTAATATCAACAATAGTTCCTAGTATAGCTCAAACAGCAATACCAACGATATTTCCAAGTGAATCTCCAACAATAACAAGAGAACCCAGTAGAGCCCCAACAGTAAAGAAAACTAATACTCCTACTAATAAATTTACATTTTTCCCATCGTCCAATATACCTAGCACTGCACCAACATCACAATCCACGGAGTTTACGATAAAAAATTCAGAAGATGATTTACGGATTATTCTTGCTATTTGTGGATCATCTATATTATTTTTAATGATTATGTATGTGATTATTCGTCGAAATCAAGAATACATTTTCTCACCTTATAATTGTATAAAACACCTTTTTAAAAATAATGCTGTAGGAATAGAAGAGGATAATGATATTGATATTGAAAGCAGCTTAAGTATCTCTTCTTTAAGCAGTGGATCGCAAGTATCAAGCTTAGAAGATAGTTATATAGAATCAGAATTTTCAGATGAAAATACATTAGATGAATCATCATATTATAAAAGTTCTGAGCCTGACGAGGAAAATTACGAAAGTATGTCTTCTAATTCATCTATAGAAATATCAGATAATAAAGAGTTTATAGAATCTGTTACTGATGATAGTACAGATGAAGAATTGGTTCATACTCCATTTAATTTAAACTAACCCCATTTCGTTGAAACACTCTCTCGATATCAATATCATCCAATTGATCAAATATTGTTTTTGCAACAATATTACTAGTACCATTTAATCTTGTACGCATGGCATATAGTGTAACAGGTGTAATATTGTTAATATCAAGTACATGCCTTATTTTATCTGGATGTAATCTATATACCTTGCCTTTAGTATAAATTTTTGATTCATTTGTGAAAATAGTCCATTTACAAATTGATTGTAATGATGGTGGTTTATTAGAATGCTGCAATTTATGCTTATAAATTGCATATTCATCTAAAGTTTGTTGTAAATAATTACCTGTTTTTTGACAAATTGCTCTACGCATAGTCAAAAGCTCTAAAGATAGCTTACCACCTTTATTTAAAAAAGAGTTTAAATATTCAAGCGCGGCATCTTGTTTATTTAATTGGTAACATATTATAAATCCTAGATGTAAAACTTTTAATGAATCATCTTCATTAAGTATTTTTAAATTAATACTATTTAAATCTTTAAATGCCCTATCTAAATTATTTGTAGCGTAATAATTATTCATGCGATGCATGTAGTTTTCAGATAGTGTATAACCATTGATCGCATGCTTATTTTCTATCAATAGATTTAAATCATTAAGCTCGCAATCTAAATTCTTTTGTTGATAAAAAATTTCCCTACGTCGCGCTAAAAGTTCTATATATTCTCTCTGGATAGGAGAAGTTTGTGTAGATAATATAGTATTTAAATCCGTAAGCTCATTATTAATATCCTCTAGCTTACGATAAATTTTACAGCGAATCATTAAATACTTCATGTCGTTTGGCTTAATTAACAGCAACTCATTTATGTCAGCAAGTGCTTGATCATATTGTTTAGCACGCCAATAAGCATAGCTACGCAAGTCTAAACTTTGTTCAGAATGAACTTCTATACAATTTAGATATACTAAAGCTTCTTCAGTCTCACCATTATTAAAAGCTAATTCAGCTTTCCGAATTAACGCCATTCTAAACGTAGGTTTAAGTTGTAATAATTTATTTAAAATGAAAGATTCGTTTATTTCATTACCGTTATTGTCTCTATAAAACTTAGCACCAAAGATTAATGCTCCCAAATGCGTTGGATTATCATGAATGATGTGATTTAATAGGTCAAATGCCCCTTTAATATCCCGAGATGCTATCATGGCACGACACTTAGCAAGCTTAGAACTTACGCTCTCTTTGTTAAAGAATAAATTAGACATAATGTATATGTATTGATATATGAGAAATATACAATATTATACCTATAGCTATTTAAATGTAAATTAAATAATCAAACCATCAGCATGCCTTGAATAAATGTGGTTAGACTCGATTGATAAAGAATCTGTTTATACTTGATTTATGAAGTAATTTAAAATTTTCAAAAGCGGATTTTTATGATTTTATTTTAAAATTTGTACGTTATATTTTTTAGTTAAATTTAACTCTTTTATTATAAAAAATACACAATAGCTATTCCATTTTTTTTAAAAATTAGTTATAATGTTCAAATCATACAAAATGGAAAATGTTATGGATAATAGAACTTCGCAACCAAATGAACAAAATCTTAATAGCTCACCTAGTGATGCTAAAGAAGAATTAAAAGGAGATTTGTCATCTAATTCCATTCAAATGACACAGATTCATGTATCTAATCAAAATGAATCACCAGATAGTCAAGGTACAGCACCTTTAAGTGATATAGAGTCACTTGATCCTATAGAATTATTTAGAAATGATATTTCTAAACGTATTGTCAGAAATCATAAGCTTATATATAAAGTTAATTTGCCTGAAATTAATGATGATAACCTTGAGGAGTATAAATTTACTTCAATAATTACTAGAGATGGATTACATCAATTAGACTCTAATTTTGAAAAATGGCAATTAATCCTGACTGCAGAAAGATTAAGTGGAATATTACCATCTATAAGTAATAACACAGTGCTTAGTGAACGAGATGATGATCTAGTTTATGATGATTTAACGTTAGAAGAATTAAACTCTCTTGAAAGAGAGATTAAGGATCACCATGGACGTTCGATTATAGGTTATTCCATAAACGAAACGGTGTTTTTAACAGCAATAGGTCTTGGAAGATATGAGTTTCCACCTAAACCTGAAGATTATCCAGCTCAAGTTTTAAATTTAATTAATAAACCAATTGTTAGAGATATTTCATTATCGGTTAGATCTGCTGCTCAGGCATTATTGTTGTTTGCATTTTTCATTGAAGGTTATTTGCAATATGATACTAAAAATGAAGAATTCACTGATAGTTTTTATTTCAAAAATATTTTGTGGTTTTTAGTGGTAACTGCAGCTGTTATGAGTATTAGTATAGCTTTATTACGTTCTCCTTTGCTTGACAAAGTAAAAATGTTTGCGTTGATTAATCGTGTAATGTTAATAGAAAAAAGTATGCTTAGTATATCGCAAAATTGGATGACTTATGGCTCGTTAATAATTCCCACGAAGATTGTTGGTTATGGTATTATACTTATGATGCTATATGGATTTATAAATGGCTATTATGATAAAAACGAATTATATAGAACTTCAGTGATAAATGTTGCCAGAAGAACGGCATTAAAAACTTTTTGGCATGGGATATCATATGCTCTAACTACTGGAACTTTTATTTCAAAGGGCTTGAAGTTTCTTACTTCAGATATAGTTTTTGCTAAACATACAAATGATGATGCTCATTCTTTTGCAATTTATTACCGAGATTTATCCATAATTCAGTATACTGCTTGCTCACTAGCTTTTTTATGCCATCTGGCACGTTATCCTAATGCTTCTAACAGCATTCAAAGATATGGTAGGTATGCCAGTAATATAAGCAATAGTGCCGGATATGTTATGCTTGATAATTACGCAATATTTCAGATGATTTCTATGGTATTCGGTGTAACTGTTGGGGAGAATATCTATCCAGATCAAAAGGGAATTTTGACCGCATTTTATGGGTTACAATTACTTACTTTTATATATACTATTTTGACCGCATTTCCCACTACTCCTGATTTACCAGAATTTTCAATGGATATTAATCTTGCTTCTCCAACTTTATTTTCTACGTGTATTGAAAATTTAGAAAGATTAAAGGGAGTTTTAAAAATTACTAACACGCAAACTGAGCAAGTATCATCTGATATAGAAATGTGTAATGTTGTAGAAAAAAAAGAAAACCATAAAGTAAGAAGTATATTTGGATTTTTTACTAATGAACATTCTTCTAATGTTGATAATCCAATACATATGGAGAAAGGTATAGCTTCACTTAGAAATGCAAATTAACACTAATAGTTCATTACTAGTTTAATAAACTATCAGTGTGTTATAATTCAATTTTAAGGTTTTCCACCACTTTTGGTCTCAGCTATCAAACCAACACCACTGACACCACTTTGTACATACCCTTTATCCTGACAGCCACAATTTGCCGCAGATGCCATACCTGAGAATCCTAGCATAAAGCCTGAAATTGCCATTGCTAGAATAGCACGCGAAATAATTTTGTTCATAACTTGTCCTTGTAGATTTAAAGTAACTCTATATTTATTATGGTTGAAAATAAATCAATGTCAAATTAAAGATCATAAAGAATTTATATTAAACAACATAGTAATTTCCAAGAGTGATAGTTCTATTAAATGGTAATTGATAAAATTCGATATTTAAATTTGCCGAATAATTGCGCATTAAAAATGCAAATATTTTTTCTTGCCAATAAAATAATAAGGTTTTCTTTTTGGGGGATGCGAGCACATTAGGAATTTCTATTAAATAGGTGGTTTTTTCTATGTCTATGGGAAAAGGTAAAATACCTCTATCATTAGCGTTGTATAAGGCTTGTGGAATAGAGACTGTGTCCATAAAACCATAATGTAAAGTTAGCTCACAAATATTTTGGTTTAATAGTTTAACTTCAAATCGATCAGTTGAAGTAATGTATGGAATATTTGCAACTTTATAATTAACTAGCAATATATTTTCAGGCATAATTAGGTTAGATTTTAAGAAATATAGCAAACCGCCACCACTTTTATCGTAAGGATCTGTGATAAATATGCTAGTTACCCCTAACAATTTATGGATCACTTTGTAGTCTAATTGTTTTAATATTTTGGGTAGTTCTTTTTTTTTCATGTAATAATTTTCGCGTAAATATCGCATACCACTTTGCCATGTATACATAATAAAAGCACAGACAAGAGCAAAAGTGATAGGTAGCCATCCTCCTGTGTGAATTTTTTGTATGTTAGCGCCTAAAAAAGCTAAATCAATTAGACTGAAAAAAGTAAACATTAAAATAAGAAGTAGGGGATTCCATTTCCATTTTTTTATTGCTAAATAAGTAACGAGTAGGCTAGTAAGCATCATTACTATGTTAACTGCTATACCATACGCATGTGCAAGAGCCGTTGAGCTTTTAAACGCGATGATTAAGGACATTGTACCTATCGCTAGCACAATATTCATTTGTGGAACATATATTTGTCCTTGCTTTACATCGGAAGTTTGTTTAATTGGAAGATGTGGGTATAAGCCTAATAATACGGCTTGTTTAGTTAATGAAAAAGTAGCAGAAATTACAGCTTGGGATGCAATAATTGTTACTGTGGTTGCAATGATAATTAAAGGAATTAAAAACCAATCAGGGGCAATTAAATAAAAAGGATTTGTAATTGCCATAGGGTTATCAAGTAAATATGCCCCTTGACCAAAGTAGTTTAATAATAAACCAGGCAATACTACCAGAAACCAACTAATGCGAATAGGATTTTTACCAAGATGGCCGATATCTGCATATAAGGCTTCACCACCTGTTACTACTAAAAATATCCCGCCTAACATAGCATAGCCTTTCCATCCATTTTGATGGAAAAACTCAATTGCATATAAAGGGTTAACTGCTTTAAGAACTACAGGATTATTTAAAATCTGGATTACACCTAATATACCTAATGTTACAAACCAAATTAAAATAATTGGCCCAAAGACAAAACCTATTTTTGTAGTTCCATAAGATTGAATGGAAAATAATATAACAAGGATAATTAGTGTTAGCGGTATGACCCAATTAGATAATGAAGGCGCAATGATATAAAAACCCTCTATAGCACTTATAACTGAAATAGCAGGTGTGAGCATACCATCGCCGAGCATTAAACCTGCCCCAAATATACCAATAATAAATGTAAGTCCCGCCTTGTTACCAAGGAATTGTTTTATCAAAGCCAATAAAGCAAGAACACCACCTTCACCTTTATTATCAGCACGTAATAAAACCACAAGGTATTTTAGAGAAATAACAAAAATAAGCGACCAGAAAATAAGCGATAAAACACCTAATACATCTACTAAAT
>JAUIBC010000080.1 GCA_030427555.1 Gammaproteobacteria bacterium
CGAATTTTAGATAAGTTGCAGTTATTATCGTAGAGGTTGTTATTTGTGAAAAATTTAATTTTATTATGCGTTTTTTGTTTTTTGGCTGGTTGTATTTCATGGAAGAAAAGTGATTTTTCTAGTAGTGATCAAGATCAATATTTATCAAGTAAAAATGGCAAAGATTTGTTAGTTCCTCCTCCGCTTACCAATAGTAATTTAAGTGATTTTTATGTATTACCCGATCAAAATCAAGATGCTAAAGTAAGTGTTTCGCCACCAGTGAATTAATTAATCTTTCTTTTACACTCAAGCGAGGAAAGAAGAAATCCACATGGCTTTTGTATCAGAATTTTATCAGTAAAACGTATGTTGGGCCTGTTTTATCTATACTTTCTGTCCTAAAATTATGCTATAATATTTATAATAGTTTTGTTGGGGGCTTTTGTGGTTAATAATCAAGAATTATTCTATAGATTATCTGGTTTGTCAGAGGATAAGTTGATATCTAATATCGAATTGTTAAAGAATTTTTTGGGAGTCAAAGGGTATAAGGCCCCAGTTAATGAAGATACCTGCAAGAGAGCCGAAGATTTATTTAAAACTTTTGTTCCCGATAGACAAGATGTAAGAATTACTATTGATGGCTCACCCAACCTAAAAGATATTATTGAAGTTGCTAAATCTAAATTAGCGCATGCAGAGTCTTTGCAAAAAATATCGGAAATTAAAGAAGATGAGGATTTGAGCCCTAAAAATTTTAAATATTTAAATTCTTTTATTTCTAATGAAGAAGAAGCTTTTGCAAATTTTTGTAAAGCACATTCCTTAGGTGAAAATAGCAAACAAAAATTTTTAAATATTAAATTATCAGTAGAACAAAAATTAAAGAATATTCGTGATAAAACAGAAGCTAGAAATAAAACACGGGTGTTAAGTTTATCTTCTTCCATAGATAATAAAATTAAGAAATTGGATGAAACTTTAAAAAATATTGATATTGCAAGAGGCAATATAAAAAATACATTGCAATCAATAGAAGCGCAACAGAAGGAACTTATGCGCAAAATGAGAGCGATTGACACCGATCTCAAAAAAGAAAGAAAAAAAGAAATTAAGCAGAAATTTCAAGACTCTCTTGCGCAGAAGAAAGCAGAGTTATCAGTTTTGAACGCTACTCATGAAAAGCTAGGTCTGATAGACGCAAGGTTGGAACATAGATATTCTATAGCTTGTAAAAATATCAAACAAAAACTTGAAGAATGTAAGGAGAAAATATCAGCCGAGACATATAAATCATTTGATCTTGGAAAACCAGCCTTTGGAATAGCTGCTGATGAGCGTGCATTTATCGGTTATGCCAATATTGTTGATGAATTATCTGAAGATATTCAAAGATGTGAAAGAGTGATTCATATTGGTGATATTACTGCCGCTAATCCAAGTAAACAATTACATGCTAAAGTACCAGTTAATGCATTTATTAATGTATTAGCTTTGGCTGACATTACTTCTTTTAATGAAAATGGTACCCCATATTTTATTGATGAAATTATTGATAAAAATACCAAGCAGCCGAAATTAAAAGATGAGAGAGTCATGCATGGCTTGGAAGGAGAGGTTATAACCCGTGGAGTCTATTTAAAGCCGGGCGAGATTAAGCGATCGTCTTATGTGGATAGTAATAAAAATAAAGTAGTAATTGAAACTAGCATTGTTAAATCTAAAACTAGCGGAGATTATTCTGTTGCAAAAGTAGAATACAGTTCTCAAGGAAATTTAAGTAAGGTTGATAAAAAGCGAGCTGCTTTTCAGTTTGCAAAAGAGTTATTGCGTCAATATAAAGAAGGCTCTCAAAAAACTCCAATTAAAATAAAAGCACGTAAACCAAAAGAAGGTGACGTGCAAGATGCCGCATTACTAAAAGAGCAAGCAACCATGGTATATGCCACATTACTGATGCTTACCTCGCCTGAAAACAAAGGGGAAGACTATATTCATTTGCCTGCACATATGCTGGAAATTGATGTCAAAGGCATTGAAAAGCCAGCGTTTTTCACTTGGTCATGGGATAGTAAACGAGATTTTATTAATAAGTACTTTAAGGACCCAGAAGAAAGGAAGGAAAAGCGAGATGAAGTGACTTCTGAGTATAGATTTTTGCGTCAAAATATTGACAATAAAGGATTAGAAATAGTTGAAAATGCGGCTGATGATGTATATACGCATTCTCTAAAACCAAAACAATAACAGAGAGAGCATATGGATAAGCAACAATTGGCAATAGGAGTATTTGATTCTGGTATGGGCGGGTTAACAGTTTTACGTGCCTTGGAAGAAAAATTACCCCATGAATCTTTTGTTTATTTAGGCGATACCGCGCGCCTACCCTATGGCACTAAAAGTGTAAAAACAGTGCAGCAATATGCTTTGCAGATGGGAAGAATTTTGGTTGAAAGGCGTATAAAAGCGTTAGTCATTGCTTGTAATACCGCAACTACCGCAGCTCTTGTGCATTTGCAAAATACTCTGGTCGATTTGCCAATCCTTGGAGTTATTGCCCCAGGCGCACAGGCGGCAATACAAGCAACTAATAACCAACATATAGCTGTACTAGCAACTGAGACGACAATTGCATCAAATGCTTATCAAAATATTATTAGTAATACTTTGTCTAACCCTAAGATAAGTGCTAGAGCATGCAGTTTATTAGTTGCACTAGCAGAAGAAGGTATGATAGATAATAACTTAGCCACTGAAACTCTAAACTATTATTTAACGAATATAACAAATGAAGATACAATTCTATTAGGATGTACCCATTTCCCAGTTTTTAAACCTTTATTACGTAAAATATTACCTGCGCATGTGCAAATAGTGGATTCAGCTTTGGCAACCGCGGATGCCTTGTATGAATTATTAAAAGCAGAAAACTTGCTATTAAATGAAGTAAACCAAGAGCCACAAATTAAGTATTTAGTTACTGACTCAATCGAAAGGTTTAAGAAAGTTGGTCAGATTTTTATAAATAAAAATTTAGAAAACGCAAGTGTTGAACTTGTTGATGTTAAAACAAGCTGAAAAATTTAAATAAGCTTTAAAATCTATTCAAAATCACTTTTTAATGGTCTAATCATTAATTTGTGAGCTGATTCTTGAGCGCTTATTTGGTTATTTAAAATAGCATATACTTCATTACAGATTGGCATATCAATATTGTATTTTTTGGCAAGTAGGTGAATTTGTATTGCATTTTGCCAACCCTCTACTACTTGGCCAATTTCTTTTTTTGCAGTTTCTGCATCTATTCCTTCGCCAAGTTTGAGGCCAAATCTTCTATTGCGAGATTGATTATCGGTACAGGTTAAGACTAAATCACCAGTTCCTGCGAGTCCCATAAATGTTTCTGGTTTGGCGGCAAAAACATTACCTAAGCGTTGCATTTCAGCCACTCCTCTTGTTATTAATGCGGCTCTGGCATTTGCGCCAAATTTTAACCCATCACTAATTCCGCAGGCAATGGCAATAACATTTTTCACAGCACCACAAATTTGTACGCCGTTTATATCTTGGCTCATGTAACAGCGTAAACTATCGTTATTTATGAGTTGAGTAATAGTGTGCGCATATTGTTGATTATTACTGGCAATAACTAACGCTGTAGGCAAACCTTGTGCTACCTCTTTGGCAAATGATGGGCCAGATATTATTGCAATTGGAAATTTATCGCCCCATTTTGCAAAAACTAGTTCGCTAAGTAATTTATTACCGTTTGGATCAATGCCTTTAGTTATCCAAGCAATACCCTTTATTGGCTTTTTTATTTTATTTAATATTTCTGCAAAAGCATGTGAAGGAACGGCAATAATTAATAAATCTGCATGTTCAATGCAATATTCAAGAGAATCATTGACTGTTAAATTCGAGGGAAATTTTATATTAGGCAGATAACGTGAATTAGCATTTTCTTTATGCATCTTATCTATTTGTTGTTTATCTCTACCCCAAAGAAGCACGAAGGTACCGTTCTTAGCTAAATTAATAGCAAGAGCGCTACCCCATGAACCGGCCCCTAATATAGCAATACTATACTTAGTCATAGTTAGTGTTCAGTTTCTTTATTTTTTTGCTTTTCAAGTTCTGATAATTGTTGCATATATAATGCATCAAAGTTAATTGGCGCTAACACAAGCTGTGGGAAGCTGCCACGCATTACTTCAGATGAAATTACTTCTCTTGCATATGGAAACAATAAGCTTGGGCAAAAACTATTTAATAAGTGTTCTAGCTGCTCTTTAGATGGTCCTTGAATGGTAAAAATACCAGCTTGTTCCACTTCGACTAAAAACGCAGTTTTTTTATTGTTAGTTACAGTTGCCGTAACAGTTAAAACCACTTCAAATACACCTTTATCTAACTCAACGTGCTCAGCATTTAAGTCAAGATTTAATTCTGGCTCCCATTTCTCTTGAAAGACAGCAGGGGTGTTACTAGTTTCGTACGATAAGTTTTTAATATAAACCCTTTGCACCATAAATTGAGAATTATCTTCCGTATGGGTATTTGGTTGTTCTGTTGTCATTTTTTATCCTTTTAATAGTTTATCTAATTTTCCTTGTTGATTTAAGGCATATAAATCATCAAAGCCACCGATAGATTGGCCGTTAATAAATATTTGTGGCACTGTGCGGCGCTGGCTTTTTTCTATCATTTCCTCAACTTTTTCAGGGTGAATATCAAGAGAAATTTCAGTAAAATCTTGGTTTTTACTTGCCAATAAGGTTTTAGCACGATCACAGTATGGGCATATGCTTTTGGTGTACATTATTACTTCTGCCATTTGAATACTCCTATTTTTTGACAAGCGGTAGGTTAGCTTGCTTCCAAGCATCTATTCCACCATTTAATACCATCGGGTTCGTATATTCTTTAGAACGTAGATTTTTGGCAAGGGTGGCTGCTTGAATACCGCGGTTGCAGACTAATATGATATCTTTCTTTTTGTATTTATCAAATCTTGGTGTTGTAAAATCTGCTTCGGATACACGTATGGAACCAATAATATGTCCACTTTGAAAAGTAGTTGGATCGCGTAAATCCATAACAGTTACATTCGAATTATTTATAAGATCCACGGCTTTTTCAGGTGAAATACTTTTACCCTGTTTACGTAAATTTAAATACTCATTAATTAAAATTAAAATGCTTATAACTATAAAAGCAAGACCAAGTTGCCAGTGATTCTTAATAAATTGACCAAGTTGCTCCATTATATTACCCATGTGATAATTAAAATTGTTCAAGTATAAAGATTTTTTGCGTAGCTAGTCAATCAGGATTCTTGAGAGTTTGTTGGAAATCCTGAGGCTGCCCAAGCCATAATACCACCATCTACTGAATATACTTCAGTATAGCCTAACTCCAATAATGTATTTGCAGCATAGAGTGAGCGTACGCCACTACGGCAATGCAGGTAAATAGGTGTAGAGTAGTTTGGTACTATTTTTGCAATATTATCTTTTAAGCTATCTTTGGGAATATGAATTGCTTTGGGGATATGAACTTCCTGCCACTCACTTAATTCACGGACATCGATTAAACAAAAACTTTGTTCTGTGTCGTAATGTGTTTTTAATTCATTTACGCTAATAGTTTGTACACCTAGTTCTTTATTCATATAAAGTTTCTCTTTTTAACTGCAAATTTTAAGTACACATGCTATCCTATTTTAATTTAATTGTTAAGGACTTATATGAGTTTAAATCCAGAATTGTCTGTTCCTTGTTTAACTACCGCGCAAACAGGCCCATTATTTCCGGTAGAAGAGGAAATCCTTAAGAACTTTACTAAAATTGAGAGTTGGTTTCGTAAGTCTTTTAACAAATATCCAGCACCAATCAATACTTCGGTTGATTTGCGGCATGCACGCTATAAAATTGCTCCGGTGGATACAAATTTATTCCCAGCCGGTTTTAATAATTTAAATCCAGAGTTTTTACCGTTGTGTGTGCAGGCAGTTCAGTCTATATTACGTACTGATTGTATTAGAGTTTTAATAATTCCAGAAAATCATACGCGGAATAAGTTTTATTTACAAAGTTTAATTGTACTTAGGGATATTTTTTTAAAGGCTGGATTTGATGTAAGGTTGGGTAATTTAGAATCATCGGTTACTGAGAATGTTACTTTGCAAGCAGAAAATGGTGAGGAAATCTTGCTTGAGCCTTTAGTAAGACTTGGAAATAGAGTTGGCGTTCATGGATTTGATCCTTGTTTGGTTTTATTAAACAATGATTTGTCATCAGGAATACCCGATATATTAAAAAATATTGAGCAACGCATTGAACCATCGGTATTATTGGGTTGGAGTTCACGCCTTAAGTCGCAACATTTTCAAGTGTATAATGAGGTTGTTGCTGAATTTGCAAATTTAATTAACATTCATCCATGGTTAATTAATCCTTTGTTTAGTGCATGTACAGAGATTGATTTTATGCAACAACTAGGGCTTGAGAGTTTGGCGGCCAAGGTTGATGATTTACTAGTAATGATAATGAAAAAGTATAAGGAATATAACATTCAAGATAAACCATTTGTAGTTATTAAGGCTGATAATGGTACTTATGGTATGAGTGTTATGAAAGTATATTCTGGTCAAGATTTACTGAGTATAAATCGTAAAAAACGTACTAAAATGTCTGCGACAAAAGGTAATCAAAAAGTAAATAAAATTATTATACAAGAAGGGGTATATAGTTTTGAAACTATGAAAAATGCAGTTTCAGAGCCAGTGATTTATATGTTAGGTCAATATGTTATTGGTGGATTTTACCGGGTTCATAAAGATTTAGGTATTGATGATAACCTAAATTCTCCAGGTATGCATTTTGAGCCATTGGCATTTGCAAAATCATGTAATATGCCATCTAATGAGTTACAAGTAAATGATACTTTGAATAGATTTTATGTATATGGGGTAATAGCTAGACTTGCTACATTATCTGCCGCTAAAGAGATTTATCTGACAAGGAAATAACTTATGAAATTAGCAGTTTTTATGGATCCTCTTGCAAAAATTAAGGCTTATAAAGATTCTTCTGTTGCTATGTTAAAAAGTGCTCAAGAAATGGGATTTACATGTTATTTTTTTACGCCTGAAGATTTATTTTGTACAAAAAAAGGACCTTTTGCCAATGTTAAGCAAATTAAAATCTTAGATGAGTATGCAACTAATTGGGCAGATGTGCATGAGGTTGGAGATATTAGTTTAAGTGAGTTTGACATTATCTTAATTAGATTAGACCCACCTTTTAACATGCAATACATTTACGCTTTACAAGCTTTAGAACTTGCAGAAAAATCAGGTGTTTTAGTAGCAAATAGACCAAGTAGCATATCTCAGTTTGGTGAAAAAACTTATACATTACATTTTAAAGATTGTATTAAGCCAACATTAATCAGTGCCAATATATATAAGTTAAAAGAATTTTGGCATGAGCACAAAGATGTAGTTTATAAACCATTAGATGCTATGGGGGGGCGAGGAGTTTTTCATATAGATAATAACGGACAAAATTTACAAGGGGTATTAGAGTTACTAACCAATGATCAGCAAACTATGATTATGGCGCAAAAATATATCCCAGAAATTTTAACGAAAGGCGACAAAAGAATATTATTAATAAATGGCGAGCCTATCCCATATGCTTTAGCTAGAATGCCAGCTCCTGGTGAATTTCGTGGTAATTTGCGTGCCGGAGGTACTGGGATA
>JAUIBC010000081.1 GCA_030427555.1 Gammaproteobacteria bacterium
GTGAAATTATTTGGTTCATAGCAGGGTAGATAAATCCCATGAATTGAAATTCAGCGACTGGTTTTATGCCTTGAGTAGCCATACCAACTGCAAGGCCTGCTATCATTGACTCAGCAAGTGGAGAATCAAAAACTCGCTTTTCTCCAAATTTATCTTGTAGACCAGCGGTTGCGCGAAATACGCCCCCATTTTTACCTACATCTTCACCGAATACGACTATGTTTTCATCATTTGCAAGTTCGTAAGCTAGAGCTTGGGTCACTGCTTCTACTAAAGTAATGTTAGTCATTTGTAGTCTCCATTGCTATAGCTCTTTGTTCAATTAAATATTCTGGTAATTCAGCATAATGGTAATCAAACATCGCACTTATAGGTTGTTTTTCACGGCTTAGATACACAGCAACTTCTTTTTCTACTTCAGCTTTACACTGTGTATATAATGTTTGCTCTTCTTGTTCGCTCCATTTTATAGTTTTTTCTAAGTAAGTTTTAAATCTTAGAATGGGCTCTGCTAATTCAGCATTATTTACTTCTTCTTTTGGTTGGTAGCGAGTTGCATCATCGGCTGTAGTGTGATCAGAAAGTCTATAAGTAATAGCCTCGATTAGAGTTGGCTCTTTAGTTGTACGAGCTTTAGTAATAGCTTCTTCTATGGTTTTTCGCATCGCTAAAATATCATTACCATCAACTTGTATTCCTTGAATACCGGCTGCAATAGCCTTTTGTGCTAGAGTTTGAGTGGATGTTTGTTGGGATGTTCGAACGGAAATAGCCCATTTGTTATTATTAATAATAAATACTACAGGTAAATTCCAAGCACCAGCAACGTTTATGGCTTCATAAAAGTCACCTTCAGATGTTCCACCATCTCCAATACAAACTACCGCAACTTTATCTTCATTTCGGTATTTAAAACTAAAACCAATACCAGCTGCATGCAAACATTGTGATGCGATTGGCACACAAATAGGTAGATCTTTAGAATCAGGATCAAAATTGCTACCACGTTCATCACCACCCCAGTAGGATAGTATATCTGACATTTTCATGCCTCTTTGTAGTTGTGTGGCATAATCTCTATAGTATGGAATAAATACATCATCATGACGCATTGCATGACCAATAGCGGTAGATATAGCTTCTTGTCCATTAATAGGCGCATAAGTTCCCATTTTACCAGTTCTTTGAAGAGCTATAGCCTTTTTGTCAAAGAGTCTGGTTAGAACCATTATTCTATATAATTCCTTAAGAGTATTAGGATCTTTAGCAAACTCTGGAATTGGTGCTATGATTTCTCCTTGCATATTTAAAATTTGTGTATATGGAATTGTAAAACTAGCTACTATATTCGTCATACTTATACGTCCTTAGTAATTTCAAGATAGCGAAGACTGGTTCTTATAAAAGCCATAGAATACCCAAGTTAATTACAAATTACTACTGTAGACCCTTAACTAAGTTCGCGTTTTAAAATTTTACCGATATTAGATTTTGGTAGTTCATCATAGAATTCAACCACTTTGGGTATTTTGTAAGAGGTTAAGTTCTCGCGACAATGTTCTATTATATTTTCTGCGCTAATTTCAGGATCATTTTTGACGACACAAGCTTTAACCGCTTCTTTACCAGTGCCTTTATTGATTGCAATTACAGCGACTTCTTTAACTCCAGGAATTTGTAAGATTGTTTCTTCTACTTGATGAGGATAGACATTGAACCCGGAAACAATGATTAAGTCTTTAATTCTATCTACCAAATATAGATATCCATTTTCATCTACTCTTGCAGTATCTCCACTTCGAAAAAAACCATCTTCCCAGAATGCAAGTTTTGTTTCTTGAGGTTTTTGCCAATATTCATGCATAACTTGCGGGCCCTTTATACATAACTCACCAATTTCGTTGATAGCCAATTCTTTTCCTTGCTCATCACGAATTGAAACTTCAGTAGATGGAAGCGGCAAACCAACACTACCATTGTAACTTGTTGTTGAGATAGGATTTATAGCTACCCCGGGGCTAGTTTCAGTTAGGCCATATGCTTCTAAAATTGGTGATTTAGTAATTTTATTCCATTGGCTTGCAACTTTCTTTTCTAAGGCCATTCCACCAGATAAAGATATTTTTAAGTGAGAGAAATCTATTTTAGAAAAAAGAGGGTGGTTTATTAGTGACAAATATAAGGTATTAACACCAGTAATTGCGCTAAATTTTGATTTTTTTATTTGTTTTATAAACCCTTTAGTATCACGCGGATCAGTAATTAAGATATTTTTTGCACCTATTTTGCAAAATGTAAATAGATTCGCCGTTAAGGAGAATATATGGTACAAAGGTAGGGCGGTTACAATAATTTGTTGCTTATTTTTTTCTAGATTAGATAACCAAGCGGTAGTTTGTAAAACGTTTGCTATTATATTTTTGTGTGTTAAAACGGCTCCTTTAGAAATACCAGTTGTCCCTCCAGTATACTGGATGAAAGCTATATCATTTGGAGTTAAATTAGGTTTTGCAAACTTAACATTCGCGCCAATATTTAAAGCATTATTAAAGGTTATATACTTTAATCCATCAAAACTTGGTATCGCATTATAAATATATTTCAGAATGTAATTCACCAATTTGCGTTTAATTAATGGAAAACAATCGCCTATTTCAGTTACTATTATATGCTTAACAGTTGGTATTTTAGGTAATGCTTTTTGAATTGTTTTAGCAAAATTTGCAACTACAATGATAGCTTCAGTACCATTATCATTTAATTGGTATGATACTTCATGTTCTGTGTAGAGAGGATTTATGTTTACTACAGAATATCCAGCACGCAAAATTGCAAATATTGCAATTGGATATTGTAATAAGTTAGGCATCATTAATGCAATTCTTGCGCCTTTTTTTAGGCCTAAGCTTTGTAGATATGCGGCTAAATTTTGGCTTTTATTATCTATATCTTTATAAGTTAAATTTATTCCCATATTGGTAAAAGCAACTTTTTCAGTACAAGAAGTAAATGTATCGGCAAAAAACTGCATTAAGTCATTATATTTACTAGGATCAATTTCATGTGGCACGCCGCTTTGATAATTCTTAAGCCAACATTTATCCATATGCATAGCCTTCTGTTATTTTTATACTCATGCTAGTATATACCGAAGACACTTTAAAATGCTAATTTTAGTCTTTTACTTTTGAAGAGTCTTGGGTATATACAAATAAAGTTAAGGGGGAAGGTGGCATTTATGGTTCAGGAAGTGGTTAACTCACAAGCATTTAAGTTAAAAGGTAGATTATATACGTTAACAGTTGTGCATATGATCAATACTGATAAAGATTTATTTAAAGAGCAAGTGGCAAAAGCTGTTAAAAGTGCGCCTCGTTTATTTGATGGAACTCCGGTGATTTTAGATTGCTCCTTTTTAATGGATGAAAATTTTGATTTGGCTTGGACTGTTAACTGCTTAAAAAAACATGGCATGTTACCAATTGCTGTGCAAACTGCATTTTCAAATTATATAAATTTGGCAAGCGAGATTGGATTGCCGGTTTTATCCTCCTCTGCTAATCAAGACAAATCATTAAGTATTGAAGAAAATAATGAACAGGTAAATTCAACAAATCAAACACGCCTACATAATAATCCTGTGCGTTCTGGTCAACAGATTGCAAGTCCAAATGGAGATTTAATTGTTACTTCTAGTGTGAGTCATGGGGCAGAGTTGCTTGCTGATGGTAATATCCATGTGTATGGCGCATTAAGGGGGCGTGCTTTAGCTGGAATTAAAGGGAATAAAGATGTGCGCATTTTTTGTCAGTCATTAGATGCGGAATTAGTAGCGATAGCAGGAATCTATTGCTTAAGTGAGGCTATTCAAGCAATAAATTGTCCTTGTCAGATTTTTTTGCAAGATGAGCGTATTCAAGTTGAGCCTTTATGCTAAAAAATTATAATGATTCTAAAGCAGATGCGATGTTTATTTCAGATTTGCATTTACATCCTGATCAACCAGATATTACTGCAAAATTTTTAGAATTTTGTAATTGGGCTAAACAGCAGACAAAAGATTTGTACATTCTAGGAGATTTCCTGCATGCTTGGCCAGGGGATGACGCTATTGATGCTTGGAGTGAAGGAATTATAAAAGCTTTGGCAGAGTTGGTTGATTATGGTATTAAAGTTTATTTTATGCCGGGTAATCGAGATTTTTTAATTGGTAAAAAATTTCTGCATAAAGCTAAAATAAAAGAATTAGCGGAGCCTTCTATTATAACTTTAGGTACCAAAAAAGTATTATTAGTTCATGGAGATCGATATTGCACCAAAGATAAAGCTCATCAAAATTTACGGCGTTTTACACGTAATAAATTGTTTAAGCTAGTTTTTTTAAGTTTGCCATATAAATATCGTTCAAAAATAGTGAATAAAGTTCGACAGTATAGTGCAAATGGACGTTTAAATACTCGAGACAATATGCAGGCTGTGCCAGCAGCAATTTCCAAGCATTTGAGAAAGTTGCATTTGAATACAGTTATTCATGGTCATACACACATACCAGGTTTGACAACCCATACAGATATACAAGGTGAGTTTTTGCAGTATGTCTTGAGTGACTGGGATGAAAACCCTGTTGTCATGTGTTATAATAATACAAATAAATTTTATTATAGACTTTTTGTGGGGAGTAATTAATGCCAAATGATAACAAAGATCAAGAATCTAAAGAATCATCTCTTCATGCCGAATTACAAAAAAAACAAGATGCCAAATTGCACAGAGAAAAAATGCGACGCGTTTTAGAAGAAGTGGAAAATGCTGTAAGAGGTAAGCAAATATCTGGAAAAAAAGGGGTTGATAAGGCGCATAGAAAATCAGCAAAAGCCTATCAAGAATTTATGGAGATGAGATCTAGGAAATCATCAAATGATTCTTTGCAGGTGGGAACATTCTTTTCTTGGATGATGGATAGTGTTCCTGAATTTAAAGCTCTTGTTAAATCTATTATGTATAAAGGGCATGCTTATCGTAAGCAGTCTATAGGTGACCCTGTGTCAATCTTTATTGTTAAGAATTTAGCTAGTGGTTATTACAGTTATTTAGCCCCCCCTCATTTGGATGAAGATTTTCAACTTCCAGATATAAAATATATTTTAGATGTAGATTCAGACGGCAAATTAAATATAGAAATGTTGCATGATAGTTTTGGTTCTTTGTTTGATGATGATAATGGTAACTATTCTGAAGAAAACGCAAAAGAAGTTTACCAAATATTGAATGGTTACATGTATGAATGGATTGAGAGTTTGGATGGCCTTGGACCAGAGGATCAAGGATATTTCATTGCTCTTGAAGGAAATCCTCCTAAACCAACAGTATATCCAAAGGCATATGGCGAATTTGTTGAGGGTAATTGGGAAGTAAAAGAAGGTTGTGAAAATCAATTTGTTACTGCAGATAAAATGATGGATATTGCTGAGGGTTGTGGTTATCCTGATAAGTCTTTCGCAGCATTCTTGAAAAATAAATGTCCAGATGTTAATTTGGAACAAGTTGATTCGCCTAGACCAAGAATGTAATTAATATGTAACTAACAAGGATGTTTATGAGCACTGACAAAACTCAAAGCGAAATTATTGATAAAGAATTTTTACAATGGTTATCAACTTATGGTTTGGTTACAGTGCAGCGCATCTTTGATTTATTTCATTTTGATATAGAATATACAAATGCAAAAGAAATCTTAAATAATAAAAATCGTGTTTATTATAATTTTCTTAGAGTTCCTTTTATTAATATTTTTAACAATATTATAATTAGTCAAGTTGAAGGATATCGTGAATATATCCAGAAAATTTTTATAGATTACTTATTATCTGGTGCAGCAAATGAAACTAATGCTCCTTCGCAAGGCGCATCTATTCGTGAAACTTTAGAAGAAGATCGGCAAAAGTTTATGAGTCTTGCCGATGAGTTTGATATTGAGTGTTTTAACCATAACTCTCTTATAGCTGACAGCCAAGCATCTTTAATTAAAATGGCTAAAGGTAAATTTAAAAATATGGAAGAAGTACAAGATTCAGATAAACAAGAATTATTAGAGTTGGTTGAAAATTTTGAGGAAAAAGGCAAACTGTTAACGGCTAAATTTAGAGATTTTCGTCGCCTCTTCCAAGAAATGATCGTTACAACTCAAGAACTTATGGACACATTACCAAATTATCAAGTTGATGAACAACAATTAGAAATGTACAAAGAGTCCATCAATTTTGATACGAATATTGGTGGAGATGAAGTATAGTAGGTTGGCCAAGGCCAATCTACATTTAACTTAATATGAACTCACGTAGAATTAAGTTTAATTTATCAGCCGCTTGCGATGCTGTTTTAACTACTTCTTCATGGTTGTGACTTATTTCAGTTAGTCCGGTTGCAAAGTTAGTAATAGTTGAAATAACGGCAACTTGCAAACCGCAATGATTAGCAACCAATACCTCTGGAACAGTTGACATTCCTACAACATCGGCGCCTAATAATTTAAAAGCGCGTATTTCTGCTGCAGTTTCGTAGTTTGGCCCTATTGTTGCTAGGTAAACTCCTTGATGTAATTCAATATCATTCTTAACAGCTATGTTTAATAATTTTTGACGCATAGACAAATTATAAGCTTTATCAAGCGGAAGAAAGCGTGGCCCAAATTCATCATCATTTTTGCCAATAAGAGGATTGCTTGGTTGCATATTTATATGATCAGTAATTAATACTAATTCACCAGGAGCAACATTCTCACGTAACGAACCAGCTGCATTTATAATTAATAATTGTTCGCAACCTAGTAATTTAAAAGTACGTACATAAGTTTTAACGGTTTCAGTTTGATCACCTTCATACGAATGTGCACGCCCTTGCATACAAACTACACCTATGCCACCTAAATATCCAAGCGATAAGGCGCCAGCATGTCCATGTACACCACAATTAGGAAAGTTAGGTAAATCTGCATAAGAAATTTTTACACAGCTTTCTAATTGTTCGGCAAAAGAACCAAGACCAGACCCAAGAATCACGCCAATTTTTGGCTTAAAGTCAGGAAGTTGCTTTTGAATAAGAGTACAAGATTTATGAGCGTTACTTGGCATATTTATTATACTGATTATTAAACTAAGGGCTAACTATACTTACAATTGTTATATATCGCAAGTAAAATAATTTATAACATCAGGGGCTATTCACGAAAAACATTATGTTGTCGTTTGGATGTTGCATAATGATTTTGGCTAATTAAATAATCACTGTAAATATCGTTTAGCAATTTTAGAAGATTAGTTTCATTTCCCCAAATCATCAATTTTTTTCAAACAAAGTTGCTTACCGATGGCTTCGAGTTTTTCCACTCGTTCGATTAATTTAAGTAACTCTTCTTTAGTAATATAATAACTTGGCTTGTAACGCGCATCGGTATACGCTTTACATAAAAGTTTAAAGAGCCAATTTTCTTCAGGAGTATGTAAAGGAAAGGCAGTTGCTAATTGGTGGTCAATGGTATTTGAGAGTTTTCGCAAAATCCCTAGATTATGAGTATTGGGTTTATAACGGGTGAATACTAACAAAATGCCTGTATAGAGCCGCTCTGCTACTTGGTGCAGTAAAAAAGCAGTTTCATTTAATTCTTCTTTTTCTATGCCAAAATTTACAA
>JAUIBC010000082.1 GCA_030427555.1 Gammaproteobacteria bacterium
ACCGACTTTTCATCCATATTGTTCCATGTTAAAAACATGAGGAATAGAAATGATTATCCGTATTATAAAGTCGAGCCAGCATTTGATCCTGCTATTTCATTTTTACAAACCATTATGGGTGAGGTTAAGTTAGATATTGGCTTTACGCTTAAGCCATCCACAGAAAAGCATCAGTATATTTTTTCTTCCGGATTGCATTTACCAACGCATTTTGCACTCAGAATACGTGATGCATTTGAAGAACAAGGGATAAAGACTTTAAGCAGCGCTAATGATAATGATGTATTAACGCACGATCCTTTCCTATCTAAAACTAAAACAACCACTTTCAATCAAGCGGTGGCGCAGTGGGATAGGATGCAAACATCAGATCAAGATAAGGCTTTAGATACTTTTCGTAGGCATTACTATGATATTTTTCGTGACGCATCTCGCGGTATGGTTTCTACATGGAATGGCCCTACTTTTGAGGTTTGGGATAAAAATTGGGACTTGAGTGAGGCTCACAATGTTCTCTATGAATCTGAACTTTCCCCTAATAACATGGTCATTAAGTTGATTCAATGGAGTAAATTTCGTCATTCTTCAGTATTTGGCTATCGCGGTAGTGCTACTTCTGGCGGAGCACTCCGGCTATATACTACTTGTCCAGGTATTATGTTTTTAAATGCGATTTATGATGATATTATAGATTTCAGAACTAATCATATTGCCATGCGACGAAGTCCAAGAACCGAAGCTAGACCGTTTGAAACCCTGTTCGGTTTCAATGGCCACATTCCTTATTGGATGAAAATTTATCTCTATGAGTCCTGTCTTGCTTATGGCATTGATGTTAGAAACTTATATTTACCGGCCGAAACATGCCTAAATCAAACCGAAATTTTCCTGAAAAAATAAATTTTTGCAATGCGAAACCAGCACACATAGATTAATTTTAAATCATTTGCCACAAATCAATTAAAATGTGTTATAATGAGAACCTTTTTGATGATAGAATTTAGGGGATTATTGTATGGCTATAATTACGAAACGCACAGTTATGTCTTTGTACTCAGGTCAAAATGATGTTTACAGTCATAAGGTACGTATAGTTTTAGCTGAAAAAGGTGTAAATGTTGAGATTAAAAATGATAGCTCTAAAGAGCCATCTGAAGATTTACTTGCAATTAATCCTTACGCTACTTTGCCAACTTTAATTGATCGTGATTTAGTATTGTATGAAGACAAAATTATCGTTGAATATTTAGACGAACGTTTCCCTCATCCTCCATTACTACCAGTTTATCCTGTAGCTCGTGCAGAATCGCGTAAGATGATGTATAGAATTGAGCATGATTGGTATAGTTTAATGCATAAAATACTTGATGATGAAAATGCGGAGCAAGCTAAACAATCTCTTCTAGAAAGCTTGATAACTATTGAACCAATTTTTGCTGATAAGCCTTATTTCTTGAATGATGAATTTTCTTTATTAGATTGCGCTTTAGCACCATTATTATGGAGGTTGCCGGCTTTTGGCATTGAAATCCCAGCAGATTCTGTCGCATTACATGCTTATATGGAAAGAGTGTTTAATCGTCCTTCATTTCAGGAAAGTTTAACAAATGCTGAAAAGCAGCTAAGGGCGGCATAATAATATGATGACTTCAAATAAACCATATTTTGTGCGAGCAATTTATGATTGGATTGTTGATAATGAGTTAACTCCATATTTATTAGTTGATGCAGAGCATCCTAATGTTGAAGTTCCTCAAGAATATGTTAATGCTGGACGTATTATTTTAAATATTTCTCCTAGAGCTTGTCGTGGTTTGCATATAGAAAATGATAAAATTGTATTTACCGCCAGGTTTTCTGGTCAAACATTTCAAATTTTCGTTGATCCTAACGCAGTCTTAGCTATTTACGCTAAAGAAAATGGGCGTGGAATGGAGTTTGGTCCTGAATATGATGAGCCAACAGCTCCTCCAGTTACGAAAAAAAATTATATTAGCAAAGAAAAAAGTTCTAAAAAACCGACGTTAACCTTAGTGAAAAATGATAAATCAGAGGATTAGTAACAAAGTTTGCCATTTTTTTTTGTCATCTGAGGCAGAGAGCATAAAGTTTGCAAAACAACTAGCTGGCTTTTTATCTGCGCCTTTGATATTAGGATTTCGTGGCGAGATTGGTATGGGAAAAACCACCATTATTAGATCTTTATTTGCGAGCATGGGCGTAACTGCGCGGATTAAAAGCCCTACCTATGCGCTCGTTGAAAGTTATCACTTAGAAAAAATTGATCTCCACCACTTTGATTTGTATCGTATTAATGACGAATCTGAGCTAGACTATATTGGGTTTAGAGATTATTTTGCAGAAAATACCATTTGTTGCATTGAATGGCCGGATAATTTGGGTAGTTACGAGCTAGATTTAGATTTAGTATTTCATATAACTAGACATGGTGAAGGTCGTGAGGTTAATGTTATTGCACAAAGTGAGCATGGGGTAGAGGTATTAGGTGCTATAGAAAACAAACCCTAGGAGGGTTAGGTTATGGCGTTTAAAAAATATTTACTATTATTTCTATTAATTTATTTAACTCAAAATGCTTATAGCACTACTCTTGAATCCATTCGAGTCACAAATGACAATAAAACTCAAAATATTGTTTTTAATTTATCTGGTAATTATCAATATCGTGTCTATTCCCTCCATAATCCGGAACGATTAGTTTTAGACGTAGATAAAGCTAAACTTGCTCCTAATTTACAGCGTTATACTTTCGAAAATGATTTGATTCAAAGGATTAGATATGGTTATCCAGCGGTTAATACGTTGCGCGTTGTTTTAGATATAAAGCAACCAATAGAATTTTCATCAGTAAAGATTAAGACAAAAAAAGCAGAAAATACATTAATCAAAGTTTCTATAAAGCGTAATTCACATAAACCAAATATTGATAAAGTAATAAATAAAGTTGCCTCTCGTCCTTTGCGTGATGTTATTGTAATAATTGATCCAGGACATGGAGGCAAAGATCCTGGCGCTATTGGTATTCGGCATTCTTATGAAAAAAATATTGTTTTAGCTATTGCTAAAAAGCTTAAAGCTCTTATTGATAAACAGCCAGGAATGCGTGCAGTATTAACTAGAAATGGAGATTACTATGTTGGTTTGCGCGAAAGAATGAATATAGCTAGAAAGCATAATGGCGATATCTTTGTCGCTATTCATGCTGATGCGTATGGCAATCATGATTCACATGGTGCCTCAGTATTTGCTTTATCCGCTAGAGGCGCAACAAGTGAGGCTGCTAGATGGCTTGCTGAAAAAGAAAACTATTCAGAGTTAGGTGGAGTGGATCTTTCGAGCTTAGATGATAAGAATGACGAGATTAGAACGATGCTTATAGATTTATCACAGACTGCGACTATCAGCGCTAGCTTGAATATGGGGCAAGATGTTTTAAAACATTTAGATAAAATGACAGTATTGCATAGTAATAAAGTTGAACAAGCTAGGTTTGTTGTATTAAAATCACCGGATATTCCATCTGTATTAATTGAGACGGGTTTTATTTCTAATCCCAAAGAAGAAAGGAATTTAACTAACTCTTATTATCAAACTAAGCTAAGCCAAGCAATTTTTACGGGTATTAAAGCTTATTTTTGGAACTATCCTCCTTATGGGAGTTTAATTGAAGCAATGATAATGAAAAAAAGAAAATTAGCGCAAAATAGATGAATATCCGGATTAAACAACTTCCACCATTAATCGCAAATCAAATAGCTGCAGGTGAAGTAATAGAGCGCCCATCCTCTGTGGTAAAAGAGCTATTAGAAAACTCTCAAGATGCTGGAGCACGTAATATAAGTATTGAGCTTGGGTTCGCTGGACTTAATCAAATTAAAATTAGTGATGATGGTCAAGGTATTTGCCAAGATGATTTACCATTAGCAGTCGCAGCGCATGCAACTAGTAAGATCTCTTGTCTTGATGATTTATATAGTATTCAAAGTATGGGATTTCGTGGTGAAGCATTAGCAAGCATCTCGTCCGTTGCCAAACTTATTATTACTTCACGTACAAACTCACAACAGCATGCTGCTAAATTAGAAATGCAGGAAGACAAATTTGTAATTTCTCCATGTGCACGATCAATTGGTACTACTGTTGAGGTGTTAGATTTATTTTATAATGCGCCGGTGCGTAAAAATTTTTTAAGGGGGCAGCGTATAGAGTTACAATACGTTGAGGATACAATTAAGCGTTTTGCCTTAGCATCGCCTAATATTGCAATAAGTGTTAAACATAATGCTAAAGAAATATTAAATATTCCAGCCAGCACCTGCTCTCATAGTCGTTTATTGAGGGTGAAAAAAATTTTTGGGTCAAAGTTTGTTAATTCTGCAATACAAGTCGATTTTACAAGACAGGATATGCAACTTTCAGGTTTGCTTGGTTCACCAAATTATCAGCGTAGTCAAAGAGATAAACAATGGATTTATTTGAATAATCGTATGTTGCGGGATAAATTGTTGCAACATGCGGTAATGCAAATATATCAAGAACATTTAATCCCGGGGCGTTACCCAGCATGCCTACTATATCTCGATATACCAACGGATTTTGTTGATGTAAATGTGCATCCAACAAAACACGAGGTTAGATTTAAAAATCCAAGAGATGTCCATGATTTTTTAATTTCATCTCTAAGCTCTTGTATAGAAAAGCCTGAAAAATCACAGATAAACATCCAATCTTATGCATTTAAGCCGGAAATTAATGAGTTTAAGCTACAAGTTGCAGATGAAATCCAGATATTAAATTCCGAATTTGCAATATTGTATCAAGAATCCGAACCATATTTGGTTAATTTTAGAAGTGTATATCGTTCTTATTGCGAGAATATTCTAAACAGCGCTACTTATCCATTATCCTCACGTCCTTTGCTAGTTCCGGTGAAATATAATATTAAGCATGATATGTATGAGTATTTTAATAATTTACGCTCGCTTTTATTTGAGTTTGGCATAACATTTGATTTTCTTGATACCGATAAATTAATTATTCGGACAATACCGCAAAGTTTACCACAACTAGATTTCGAACTATTATTTGCAAAAATTGATTTTAAAAAAATCAAGAGTAAGCTAGAATTAACAAATCTAATTATCGATTGCCAAATGTTTGATGTAACAACAAGCTCCAAAGATGAGTTAAACATGTTAATTTCATATATTAAAAAGCGTAGTTTATTGGCAAAATACGCGCGCCATTTGAGTAAATCTGTGTGCCAGGATCTGTTTGAAGATGTCAAAAAAAACACATAACTCCGAGGATAATAAATCCAAACATTTGATTTTTTGTTTAATGGGGCCAACTGCAACTGGAAAAACCGATATTGCTTGTGAATTAGTGCAGCATTTTCCTTTTGAAATAATTAGCATAGACTCTGCTATGATATATCGAGAAATGAATATCGGTACAGCTAAACCTGATCCAGAAGTATTGAATAAATGCCCACATTATTTGATAGATATTATTGATCCAATACAAAGTTATAGTGTGGCAAATTGTATAAACGATGTTACAAATATTGCAAAGGATATTTTTCAGCGCGGTAAATTTCCTTTATTAGTTGGCGGTACCATGATGTATTTCAATGCCATTCAAAATGGTATAGCAAACTTGCCATCAGCATCTCAATCTTTGCGTGAAGAAATTTTATCCGATGCTAGCAAATATGGTTGGGAAAAGATGCATGCTAAACTCGCAGAACTAGATCCAATTACAGCAGAGCGTATTAACCCTAATGATAAATCACGTATTCAAAGAGCTTTAGAAGTGTATGAGATAACTAAGCAATCAATTTCTGATTTAATCTTAACTAACGACACTTGTAAGCCAGAGTTTGATTTCTGTAATATTTTGTTAATGCCTGAAGATAGAGCTTGGTTACATAAACGGATCGCTAAACGTTTTACTGATATGCTAAACTGTGGTCTGGTTGCAGAACTTGAATGTTTGCTTGAAAAATGGTCTTTACATAAGGATCTTCCTGCTATGCGCTGCGTTGGTTACCGCCAAGTACTTGAATATTTGCAAGGAGAGATAGATTATTCTACCATGCAAGACAAAGGAGTTGCAGCGACTAGACAGTTGGCAAAAAGACAGTTAACTTGGCTTAGAAAATGGCCAGAATCATACTCGTTTTTTGCTGAAGAACATGGTAATTTATCTGCAATAATGGCGTTACTTAGAAAAATATTAGATAATCATTAGATTATATGTAGAAAATGAGATTTTAATCTTATTCAATGTTTAAGAGATTGATATATGTCAAAAAAGAAAACAAAAAAAGTTAATTTGAATAAAGAATATTATATTAAACCAGCAGACTTACCACTAAGTTGCCCAACTCCTAAGATGGAACTTTGGAATAACCATCCTAAAGTTTATTTGCCAATTGAAAAAACTGGTGTTGAGGTTTGTCCATATTGTGGCAATCGTTTTGTATTGCATGATGAATAAGGATATAAACTCAATTTGTATTGTCCGTTTGTCAGCGTTAGGTGATGTTTTAATGGCAGTGCCATTAATCCGTACTTTGCAAAAGTTTTTGCCAAATGCCAAATTAACTTGGATAATTTCTAGGCCAGCATATGATTTGGTTGCTAGCATCGAAGGTGTTGAGTTTATTGTGCTAGATAAGCCAGATAGTATTTTGGATTACCTACGATTTTGGCGGAAAATGGCAAATAGAAAATTTGATATATTATTAGCAATCCAGTCTAGCTTCCGAGCGAATTTATTGTACGCTTTTATTAAAGCAAAACGTAAGATTGGCTACGATAAGTTACGTGCAAAAGACGGCCATCAGTGGTTTATTAATGAAACTATTAAACCAGGCAAAGATCACACTTTGTATGGATTTTTACGTTTTGCACAATCACTCGGAATAACAGATACCGATATACGATGGGATTTAAAAATTAGTCAGGAAGATATTGATTTTGCTAAACAAAACTTGCCAAGAAAAACAAATAAGCCGATTTTATTAGTTAATCCCGCAGCCAGTAAACCGGAGCGTAGTTGGACAGTTTCCGGGTATGTAGCTGCTATCAAGCACGCCCAACAACAACATAACGCGGAAGTTGTCTTAATTGGAGGTCCTTCTGCGCATGATAAGGAATTAGGTCAGGCTATTGAGAGAGAAGTTAATGTTACAAACTTAATTGGTAAAACTAGGTTGCCACAACTTCTTGCAATAATAAGTCTTGCCGACGCACTTATTTGTCCAGACACAGGTCCATCACATATGGGGACTGCAGTTACAACCCCAGTAATAGCTTTGCATGCAGTAACTAGTGCAGAGGTTTCTGGTCCATATATTTATAAAAACTTTTGTGTAGATATGTATCCAGAAGCGGTTAAAAGTATTTTACATAAAACCATGGAAACTAATATTTGGGGAACGCACGCACATGGTGATAAAACCATGCATTTAGTTAAAATTAAAGATGTTTTGGCAAAGATTGATCAAGTACTTTTGCCATTGAATTTGTAATTTCGTTCTTGAATACTTGCTCATTAAAAATGTATTTTATTGCCTTATTAAGCGACAAATATGAAACGAAATTC
>JAUIBC010000001.1 GCA_030427555.1 Gammaproteobacteria bacterium
AACTTTTATTCATAATGATAGGTATGAAAATGCCTTAAAATATTATACGTCATTATTAAAAGAAGATCCTAATAACCTAGAGTATCTTTATAACACTGGCGTTGCGCAAATGGGTCTTGGACATATAGATGAAGCGATTAATATGTTCAATCAAGTTTTAAGTTTAGATGCCAAGCATTTCGGCGCGTTAAGTAATCTTGCTGCGATTAAGATGCGTAATAGAGATAAAGATAGTGCGATTAAACTCCTAAAAAAAGCATTAGCAGTTGAGCCTGCTAATAAAACTACCAAGTTTATGTTGCAATCCTTATGTCAAGAAGAAGTATCTACTTGTAAAGAGTATGCAGAAGATCTTTTTAATCATTACGCAATATACTATGACAAACATATGCAAGAAACTTTGCAATATAGATTGCCACAAAAATTATGGGGAGTATTACATAAATTGAATTTACGGCATTTAGATAAAGTTTTAGATTTAGGGTGTGGTACTGGATTATGTGGGGATGTGCTTAAAACATTAACTTCGCATTTAACAGGTGTTGATATATCTGAGAAAATGTTGTCAATCGCCGCAAGTAAAGAGGTTTATGAGAATTTAATTGCTAAAGATATAGTTGAGTTTCTTGAGCAGGATGAAAATAAATATGATTTAATCGTGGCATTAGACGTTTTGCCTTATTTTGGCTCTTTACAGACTTTGTTCAAATGCGTTTGTAATAATTTATCTGCTAATGGAATATTTATTTTTTCTACTGAAATAGCTGAAAACACTGATTGGCAGATTCAAGAAAGTATGCGCTTTAGTCACAAACCTAAATATATTTTTAATTTGTGTGAAGAGAATAATTTGCTGTTAGAATATAAAGAGCGCATCATTGCACGTAGGCAGGATAATCAAGATTTGGAAGAAATGTTATATGTGTATGCTCAAGATTCTTCAAAAATGAAATCACTCAAAAACTAATATTTTAAATTAATTTTGGTATATAAATGAAGTTTGATGAAGAGATGTTTTTTGTAATGCACGAGCAAATTTGATAATAATTGTGCAATTTTATATACTTTAACATATAGGGAATATATAAGGTCATTTTTATGCAAAATGAAAACGTAGAACTTACGTTACTTGGAGATAAAGAACGGTTAAGTTATGTTGTTGAAAGGGCGCAAAATATTTTTAAAGTTGTTGCTCAGAATTATGATAATGATGTTATTACTTTAGTAGACGATATTGATTTAGCGATTAAGTATCCTTTAAAAGTCTCTGGTTGGGATCATGAGTGGGAGCTTGATGAACAGTCGAAGCTTGAAGATCCTTATGAGAAGTGTATAAAGACCAGAGAAATTGTAAATAATGCAAAAAAAGCAACTTCTTACTTGCTAGAAAGTTTAACTAAGTTATATGAAGAATTATATAATTTATCAATATTAGCTGATAATATTGAAGATTATGTAAGTAAATTTGATAAACTTATTCTTGATTCAAATTCAAAAATAGCTTCTTTGCAAATTAAAAAACAACTGTCTAGTCAAGAAAGCTCTTGGTGTGAAGAAATTAAACGTAATATTATGCTTCTTGAAGATTCACATAAAGCTTTAGAAATTGTAAAGCCAAGTATTAAACAGCAACAAGACGAGCTGGTTTCTAATATTAAAAATCTATCTGACTTCTTTTTGACAGATGAGATTCCAGCAGAAAAAATTTATTTGCAACAAGAGGTTACTTCCTTGATTAATATTGTAAATATATTATATTCCGGAGTTAAAGGTACTTATTTGCGTCAGAGTGAAATAATAGATGACTTGGGTAAGTTTTTTTATGCTATGAGCGAACGCTGTAATGAATTTACAGATGTTATGCAATCTATGTTGAATAGCTCCCAAGATCTTTGCGATAAAAGTGAAAAGCTTTTATCGCATAAGCCACTTAAATAGTTTCATCCAAAAATTTTTCGGCATCAAGGGCTGCCATGCAGCCGAATCCTGCGGAGGTGACAGCTTGGCGATAAACGCTATCAGCTACATCTCCCGCAGCAAATATACCTTTTACACTTGTTGCGGTGGCCATCCCTGTTAGGCCTGTTTTAATTTTAATATAGCCATTTTCCATTTCTATTTGATCTTTGAATATTTCTGTATTTGGAGTATGTCCTATAGCAATAAATACTCCATCTAGTGTTAATTCTTGTAATGCATCAGTATGTTTATTGCGTATTTTAACTCCTGTCACTTTTACTTTATCGCCTATTACTTCTTCTAGAGTTGAATCCCATATGATGCTAATGTTGCCTGATTTTTCTTTAGCAAATAGTTTATCTTGTAAAATTTTCTCTGAACGTAATTTATCTCTTCTGTGAATTAGAGTTACGTGTTCTGCAATATTTGATAAATATAAAGCTTCTTCAACAGCCGTATTACCGCCACCGATTACACATACTTTTTTATTGCGGTAGAAAAATCCATCACAAGTTGCACAGGCAGAAACGCCACGACCTTTGTATGCCGTTTCTGATTCTAATCCCAAGTATTGAGCTGATGCGCCAGTTGCAATAATTAGTGCATCACAAGTATAAGTTTCGCTATCTCCTTTTAAAACGAAGGGTCTTCTATTTAAATCAGTTTTTGTTATATGATCGAAAATTATATTTGTGTTGAATCTTTTTGCATGTTCTTGCATGCGTTCCATAAGAGCTGGACCTTGTAGTCCTTCTACGTCTCCTGGCCAATTGTCTACATCAGTTGTGGTTGTTAATTGTCCACCTACTTCTAATCCGCTAATAATTGTTGGGTTTAAATTAGCGCGTGCAGCGTAAATTGCTGCAGTATATCCTGCTGGGCCAGAACCTAAAATTATTAATTGATGATGATTTGGTTTATTCATTTTGCTAGCTATTTGTTTATGATAGTATGAGAATAATATGATAAAAACTCAATATTTGAAATAGCAATGAAGAAACAAAAAACAACAAATGAAAAAGTTATTCACAAAGGTCCTATAAAGCATTTGCTGGAAGGCGGCTTTATTTTGACGTTAAGCTTTTCTATTTTTTTATTATTATCTTTGATTTCTTATGAATCTACGGATGCTAGTTGGTTTGTTGTTGGTGCTGATTCTGAGAAAATCGCAAACGCAGGTGGGAAAATAGGAGCTTATATAGCCGATTTCTTTTATTGGGTTTTTGGTTACGCATCTTTTTTGCTACCAATTTTCCTAACTTATTCTGCTGGTATATTGGTGCATGAGCAACGTGTTTTTAAGGGTATTGATAGGTTATCGATAGTAATGCGTAGTTCTGGTTTATTGATGATCTTACTAAGTTTATGTGCTTTTTGTAGTCTACAAATTAGCGCAAATTATTTAAAGGGAGTTTATTTGCCAGGCGGTATTATTGGGGATTATATTGCTATTGGTTTAAATAATTATTTGAATTTATATGGCTCATTGCTATTAATATTTGCAATATTTTTGGTAGGTTTTACTTGGTTTACTGGCATATCTTGGATTAAGGTTGTTGAATTAATAGGGCGAGCTTGTTTATTAGTTTATAGTAAAATTATTAAAGAAATATATCTGGTTTTGAAATTGATTTATGGTTTTATAGTTAGCTTATTTAAAAGTTTAGTTATGTTTATTGTACAGATAAAAAATAAATTTATTTTTTCAAATAGTGCAGTAAAAATCAGAGATAATACCGATTCACCTATTCTGAAAAAATCTCCTAAATCTAAAAAAACAAAGCTTGAGCCGCGCCTTATAACGGATATTAAAGCTAACCAAAAACAACCAGTTACACAAGACAAAAATATCTCTCGGGAGCCTGGGCGTAAGAAGCAAGAGATATCCGTTGGATTACCTGGTTTAGGTTTGTTAGATAAAGGCCAGCCAGGTAAACCTATGGGAGGATATTCTAATCAAGAGTTGGAAGATCTATCGCGAGAAGTTGAGCAACACCTCTTAGATTTTGGGGTTAATGCAAATGTGGTATCGGTACATCCTGGGCCTGTAATTACTCGTTTTGAACTGCAATTGGCCGCTGGTGTTAAAGTTAGTAGATTAACGGCATTAGCCAAAGATTTGGCTCGTTCTTTGTCTGTTGTTAGTGTCAGGGTTGTTGAAATTATTCCTGGTAAGACAGTTGTTGGTATTGAGCTGCCAAATCCCAATAGAGCCATGGTACGTTTATCTGAGGTTTTGAATTCTAATATATATCAAAAAGCAAACTCAGTACTTAGCTTGGCTTTGGGCGTTGATATAGCCGGCCAACCGATGGTTGTTGATTTAGCTAAAATGCCGCATCTTCTAGTAGCTGGTACCACTGGCTCAGGAAAGTCTGTTGGTATTAATGCTATGATTTTGAGTTTACTTTTTCGGGCGACTCCGCAGGAAGTGCGCTTGATATTAATCGATCCAAAAATGTTGGAGTTGTCAGTGTATGAAGGCATACCGCATTTATTGACCCCAGTAGTTACTGATATGCGAGAGGCACAAAGCGCTTTGCGATGGTGTGTTGGAGAGATGGAGCGGCGCTATAGGCTTATGGCCAAGCTTGGTGTGCGTAATTTGGGTGGCTATAATATTCTGGTTAAAGAGGCTTTAGAGAATGGGGAGCCAATCAAAGACCCGCTGTGGAAGCAATCTGATGGTATGAGTGAGGAAGCTCAATTGTTAGATGAATTACCATATATCGTTGTAATTATTGATGAGCTTGCTGATATGATGATGGTAGTTGGGAAAAAAGTTGAGCAATTAATCGCTCGGATCGCGCAAAAAGCTCGTGCAGCTGGAATTCATTTAATTTTAGCAACCCAACGTCCATCAGTAGATGTATTAACAGGATTAATTAAATCAAATATACCAACTAGGATATCATTTCAAGTTTCATCAAAAATTGATTCGCGGACTATACTTGATCAACAAGGAGCAGATCAACTATTAGGCCATGGTGATATGTTATTTCTAGCTCCTGGCACAGGCGCACCATTACGAGTACATGGAGCTTTTGTTGATGATAAAGAAGTACACCGTATCGCCGAGGATTGGCGAGGGCGTGGAGAGCCAGAGTATATTGATAGTATTACCCAAAGTGCGGATGATAATATTGATGGTGAGAGTTTTAGTGAAGAAAGATCAACCACTGAAGATCAAGACCCTTTATATGATCAAGCGGTAGAGTTTGTTATTCAAACGCGTAAAGCTAGTATTTCTTCAGTTCAGCGCCGTTTTAAAATAGGTTATAATAGAGCAGCAAGGTTAGTTGAAGAGATGGAAAGGACGGGTCTTGTTGGCCCTCTTGAGGGAGGTTTGCGTGATGTTTTGGTGCCATCTGAGGATTAAATTTTGAGAAAGTGGACAACAGTAAGTATATTGTATTTATTATCTATGTTATTTGTTCCTATTTATGCTGCGACTAGTACGGAACGCTTACAAACAAAATTAAATACTATTAAAACTATGCAAGCATCTTTTTTACAAACTATTAAAGCTAAAAAAACTGAACCTGCTAAATCCTCAGGAAATATGGCATTAGCAAAACCTAATAACTTTTTTTGGAAAACCATAAAACCTATGCCTCAACTTTTTATTGCAGATGGTGAGCATTTATGGATTTATGACGAAGAGTTAGAGCAAGTATCAGTCCGTCCACAGGGTAAAAATTTAACAGGCGCTGCCGCTATTTTTTTGAGTGATGAGAATAATAACATCGCCGAAGATTTTGATGTAGAAGTAACTTCTGAGCAAGGTGGAGAGCATTTTGATTTGTGGGCTAAAAGGGATAATGTAAGTTTCCCAAGAGTTAGCTTAGTCTTTGTTGATGAAATTATAAAGCAAATTGATTTGTATGATGAGTTAGGCCAGCATACAAACGTATTGTTTACTAATGTTAAGTTGAATGCAAAATTATCTCCAAAATTATTTAAATTTATTGTACCTAAGGGTACAGATGTGGTGCGCCAATAAATGATAAACATTAAAAAATTAATTGGAACAACTATTAAGAGAGTTCAAATACCACTAGTTACATTGTTAGTTTTATTTGCCGTTGTTTTTAGTTTATTTAGAGCATTAACGCCATGGGTTGGTAAATATAAAAATCAAGTAGAACAACAAGTAAGTGCTAAAATAGGTCAACCAGTTAGTATTCAAAGTATAGAGACTAGTTGGTATTGGTTTAGGCCTGTTTTGAAACTAAATAATGTGTCAGTGGTTGATAATAATGAACATAAATTAGATTTTGATAAGATATTAATAGGTATAAATTTATGGAGCTCATTATGGCATCGTCAACTTGAGCCTGGAGTTTTATATATTGGTAATGTTAATTTAATTGTGCATCAACGTGCGGATAGTTGGATAATTGATGGTTTGAATGATACTTCACAAGCATCAGGAATTAATGCCAGTTCTTCCGGATTAGCATTAGCATGGTTGCTTTCCCAAGATAGTGTAGTAATTAAACAATTATCAGCTAATGTATATTTAGCCGATGGCGCTAAAATTGTCTTACAAAATTTAAGTTTTAAAGCAGCCCAATCAAATGGTCATTATAAAGTTTATGGGAATGCTAAATTATCCCAACACCACCCAACTTCTCTTGCAATAATTGCAGAATTTCAATTGAATGCAAATGATAAAAGCAAATTTTCTGGCAATATTTATTTATCTTTGGAAAAATTTTTACCAGAACAATGGCTGAATTTTGTGCCTAAAATGTCTTATCAGTTAAATAAAGGCTTGTGTGACCTAGAGCTTTGGTTGCAGGTAAAAGAAGGTAAGATAAAGTCTATTCAATCTAAAATGGATTTTAAAGATATTTTGCTAGTTGAAGATACTGGCAAGTCTCATAAAATAGAGCATTTTGCTGCAAATACGGCATGGCGCAAGGATCGATTCGGTTGGTATTTTACTGCTGATAAAATTGATTTATTGTTTAATGGAACCAAGTGGCCGCGTAATAAATTTGCTCTTTCACATAATAATGAACTAAATAGTTATAATATTTTTGTTGCAAGTATATTGATAGATTCATTACGTGCAGCAAAGGTAAATTGGCCGGAAGATTTGCAAAAGCTATTGAAAATGCATCCAACTGGCAGGCTGCAAAATACACAGCTGCATATTCAAGAACAAAAATCAACCTATTTTTTAACTAGATTTGTAAATTTAGGTTGGGAGGGTGTGGATAATATTCCTGAAGTTCGGCAAATATCAGGGGTACTTTATTGGGAGCCGACTGAGGGGCGGCTTGTTTTAGATGGAGAAAAAACTAAAATAGTTCCTCGAAAGTTACCCGCGCAGGTATTTGAAGTATTTAATGCGGATATTTATTGGAAAGAATTAAATAATGGATTACGCATAGATTTAGATAGATTTGTTTTGAGTAATCCCCACTTAACTTTAAGTGCAAATGGAGTTTTAGATAATTTTAAAGATCCAAATAGTAATATTCGTTTAAATGCTGAGTTTGCTGCTAGAGAGGCGCAACAATTTATGGCATATATACCTTCAGGATATTTAAAACCAAAATTTGAGCAATGGTTAAAACAGGATGTAAAACGGATTAAAAATATTAGTGGCAGAGTTTTAGTAAATGGCAGTGTTGAAGGATTTCCATATGATACTCAACCTGGTAAATTTATAGTTAATAGTCATGTTTCTGGTTTAGATCTAGCGATTAATAAAGGTTGGCCATTAAATCGTGATATAGATGCAGATTTAGAATTCAATAAGCGTTCGTTTACTGCTAACGTCGATCATGCAAAATTGAAGTCTTTGCAGATTAATAAATTAAATTTAGCGGTTAATAATATTGGGTATGGTACAGAGTCACTATTAATTCATGGTGAGGTCGAAGCGCCTGGTAAGGATATTAAGAGTTATATTTATGCAACTCCATTAAAAACTCGATTTTCACGCTGGAAAAATATTAATATTGATGATGCATATTGGTTGGATATTAAATTAGATATTCCATTATATCCGGAAAACGATCATGTGGCAGCGGTTGGAGAGATGGTTTTTAGTGAAAATCCAGTTACAATTAATTTTGCTAAGAATAGTATTCTGATAAAAGATGTGTCTGGTAGTTTGAAATTTAATGAATATGGTTTAACCGGTGGAAATTTAACCGGGTTAATAGATAACGCTCCTTTAGCATTACATGCACGTGCTATGATAGAGCCTCAAGAAAAAACAATGCTTGCCATTAATGGCGAAGCTTCAATGGAAATGCTACGCAAGTTATCTGATTCTAACATTTTAAATTTATTTACAGGTTCTTGTACTGTTTCTGGTTTATGGACTATATATCCAACTACAGCGATTCCAGATACTTTGCATTTAGAAACTAATCTTGAAGGCGTAACAATTTCTTTACCGCAGCCATTAACTAAATCATCCCAAGAGCCTGCTAAACTTGCCATTGACTTATCTTTTCATGAGGATAATCAAATAGAGAGTAAGATAAAATTTAATAATCTTATTAATAGTAAATTATTACTAAAAGATACTAAAGCAGGAATATCTTTAGCTAAAGGAGAATTAAATATTGGTGGTAAAGCGGCAAGCTTGCCTAATGATTCTGGCTTAAATGTAGTAGGTGATATTGAAAATTTAGATATATCAAAATGGCAGGACACGCTTGCTAGACTACCAAAAGGCAATGCAAATTTTACGGCTTTAGACTTTTTGCATGCGATAAACCTTAAGCTTAAAAAAATAGTCTTAGCTGGGAAAGATTATAATGATGTAGTTTTGCAAGCCAAAAAAACTTCTAATAATATTTGGGACGTTAATGTGCAGCAAAACAAACTTGTTGCTAATTTACAATATGCGCCTAAGTTAAATAAATTAAGTGGTAATATAAACAATTTAGCATTAGATATACCAGCAAAACCAGAGACTACCAATACTAGTTTGTATCTTTCTACTAAAGATATTCCTAATTTAGATTTAGTGGTTGAAAATTTAAATATAAAAAATATTGATGTTGGTACTATGCATCTTAAAAGTACTAGTAGTAATAAGGACTGGAAACTAGATAGTTTGGAAGTAAAATCTCCATTTTATCTTTTTACTGCTTCCGGGCTATGGAGTACTGTAAATAATATTGATAACACTACATTAAAGTTTAATTTAAAAGTTAGCGATTTAGCTAAAAGTTTAGAAAAATTTAATATTACCCCTGTTGTGCATTCTAAAAATGGTGATATAAATTTTCAAGGTGGTTATGCTGCGCCAATTTATGACTTTAATCTTAAAAAATTATCTGGTTATATGTCAGTAGTTTTTAAGAATGGTCGTATTAATCATTTTGATAAAGAAGTAGAAGAAAAAATAGGGCTTGGTAAAATTTTAAGTATTTTGAGCTTACAGACTATCCCAAGACGCTTAAAACTAGATTTTAGTGATCTATCAGAAGATGGTTATACATTTGATATATTTAAAGGTAGCTTTGAATTAAAAGATGGGGTAATGAGTACTAATGATAGTTATATTGATGGTCCTATAGCTTATGCAAAAATGAGTGGTAATTTAGATTTAGTCAAGCAATTATATGATGTAAATTTGCGTATAACTCCATATATAACTGCAAGTTTACCCGTGGTTGCAACGATTGCTGGAGGTCCTGTGGCTGGAGTTGCTACTTGGGTTGCTAGTAATATTATTAATAAAGGCATGCAAAGTATAAGCGGATATACTTATCGTGTATCTGGGCCTTGGAGCGATCCGGTTGTGCAGCAAGTTAAGATTTATCATAAGAACTTAAAAAAGTAGGAACCAAAATTATCTGAGCTTTTATTTGTTTGCAAATTTTAAAATGGATGTTTAATTCATACTAATTTTTAAAAGCAAACTTTCAAACTCATGTTTATTCTTTCCCCAATGAATAAGATGCTTACCTGAGTAAAATGAGTATAATCTGCAGTATTTATTATTTTTATAGCAAATTTCCTTAATTTTACTATATGAAACACGATTGTCGTCTTTTGCTATTATTATGTTATATGGCCTATTTATATTATTTAATATATCGCGATTATCCAAGTCAAATTTATACATAGTTAATAAGGCTGGTATATTAAGGTATGGAAAATCTTTTTGTTTAGTAAATTGTTGTTTCCCTGTTTCATCAGCACTTTGGTAGCTTGGATATTCACATCCTAAAATTGTAGAATCACAGTATTTTCGCCAATGAGTATAGGCTTTTGCAAGGTTTATTTGTATGAAGTTGTTTGATTTTAAATATAGTGCTGGAGCATATAATATCAAAGTCGCGTTGTTAGGTATTTTATTGTCTGCTGCTAGCTTGGCGAGTCTCGCTCCGCCATAAGATAAGCCAACTATGGTTACTTTTTTATACATTTTGGAAATTTGTGTTATTAGGTTATCTAAATAATTAAGTACTACTTGATTGTTAGTTTTAGATAATGTTTGCAGGTTGCGCCCATCGTAAGGTAGAAGCGGAGCGTATATATCACTATTAGCTTTATCCTTTATATCGTTTATAAGATCTGCAAATGCTAGAGGAGTACTTGCAAATCCATGGATGAAAATAATTGCTTGGTTATTTCCTGCTTGATAGATTATAGATTGTGCCCCATCAATAACCCCATGTTGATCATGCTTATACATTTGCTCTATTAAAAGATCGGCTTTTTTATCTAATTCACCACTTGATAAACGTGCCAAACCTAGCATTGATATAATAACAAAAATCGCAATCCATATTGCCTTTTTATGTTTCTTATCCATAAATTTATTCTTCCGTTTCTTTTTGCATCCCTGGATTTTCTAAGCTTAAAAAACCTGTTTTAAAATCATAGGCAAAAATCTCAGCATATCTGCCCCAATCAATCATGGTTCTTAAAACTCTATGAGCCTCTTCCTCACTTAAATAATCTTCAAGTTTAGTTAAAAATCTTTCTTCAGATACTCTGTTATCTGGTTTTTCATCTAAGATGCGTCTTATATAACGCGCCAAAGGAACTTTATCTAGTAATCTTTGCGCAAATAATTGTTTACGTGCTTGGAGGTCGGCTTCAGCAAATTCTCGCCCTAGTTCGCTTAAATGAATACCACCTTCGAGTATTTCTGCAAATCCTAGTATTTCTAAGGTTTCAATAATTGGAAATAAATCGTCAACATTCATCATTAACTCATCAGCAAGCATCGGTAAATCAATTTTTTCATCAAATGATTTAATAGTTTCAATGAGCCCAGTTAATTCAGATGGTTCTACATCAGGCAGTCTATAACCAAGTCCAATTTGTGTTTCACGAAAGGCATGTTTCCTTTTTTCTTCAGTTGCGCTTATCATTAAAGTATAAATACAATTTACAAGATGACGAAACTCACTAGATTCGGTATCACGTGGATGAGGTAGGCTAACCGGTAGATTTGCTTTAACAGATCCCGGATCACTGCCTAAAATAATTATCCTATCTGCAATATTTGCTGCTTCTTCGATGTTATGGGTAACTAATAATATACTATTAGTGTTAGTTTTTTTTTCTTGCCATAGCTCTAATAAGTCTGATTTTAAATTTTCAGCAGTTAAAACGTCTAAGGCTGAAAAAGGTTCATCCATTAGTAAAACATCAGGATTAACAACTAATGCTCTAGCAAACCCAACTCGCTGACACATTCCACCAGATAACTCGCGTGGATATGCGGATTCAAATCCATCTAAACCAATAATATCAATAGCATCAATTGCTCTTTGTCTGCGTTCTTCGCGTGGAATGCGCAACGCTTCGAGACCAATTTCAACATTTTCTAAAACTGTAAGCCAAGGCATTAATGCAAATGACTGGAATACCATAGCAATCCCTGGAACTGGTTTGGATACCAAATCACCTCGATAAGTAACTGAGCCACTGGTCGGTTTTAATAGTCCAGATACTATACGTAATAAAGTAGACTTACCTGAACCAGATTTACCAAGCAAAGCAACAATTTCTCCTGCTTGTAAATCAAAACTTATATCATGCAAAACATTTAAATCTTGCGCAGAAGTTTTCTTATAAGCTTTTGATAAGTTTTTAATTGAAATAATAGGTTCAGGCATATAATCTCTTTTACTGTTTAGTTTTTAACAGCTTATCAGTCTCTAAAACGTTTTTGAGCCAAAATATATAATGGCCGCCATAATAAATGATTAAATAATAACACATATATACACATCATGGCAGTTCCTAATGCTATCTCTGGGAAGTTACCAGCCACTGAGTTCGCTTGGATATATTCTCCAAGGCCCGTAGCAATCAGATGAGTATTTCCCCAGTTTACCGCTTCAGCAACTATACTTGCATTCCATGCTCCTCCTGCAGCACTAATTGCGCCAGTAATATAAAAAGGAAAAATACTTGGTAAAGCAAGCTTACGCCACCATTGCCAACCCTTAACTCCAAAATTACTCGCAACTAGTGCTAAATCTCTAGGTATCAAGGATGCTCCAGCGATAACATTAAATAGAATATACCATTGTGTGCCGAGAATCATTAAAGGAGTTAGCCAAATTTCGGAATTTAAATGAAACTTAACTATTGCGATTACGAATAAAGGATAAAATAAGTTTACTGGAAATGCGGCAATTAATTGAATGACAGATTGAACTTTTTGAGTCCAGTAAGGGCGCAGCCCAACCCAAACACCAATTGGAACCCAAATAATGGAACTTAGAATGATAAGAGTTATTACTCTAAGTCCAGTAAAACCTCCTAAAATAAAAACATGTAAAATTTCAACAAGTCCAAGTTTTTCTAAAATGTAGATAAATAGAAAATATCCTATTCCACATAGGCCAATGATTATAAAAATGCTCCAGATGACATTTCCATATTTATTACTTTCGCTTTTTAGTTTACTAATGTATCTAGGTTTACTTATATTGATATGTACACCATTAATTATAAAATTTTTAAATATATCAATGCCTATTTCAAATTTTTTCATAAGAGGGCTAATACGTAGCAGGTCGATTAACCATGATTGGTATTCCTCTTCTTGTGGCGCACCATCCATTTTAAATTTTTCAGACCAAGCCATTAAGGGCCTAAATAGTATTTGGTTATAAATTAAAATTACAATTACCATTGCTATAATGGCATAACTAAGTGACGGCAAGTCATGATTTTCAATAGCTAGCGCAATATAAGAGCCAATACCTGGCAAACGAATATCTTGATGTGCGACTACGATAGCTTCAGATAAAACTACGAAAAACCAACTTGCAGACATTGAAATCATAAGATTCCATAGTAAGCCAGACATAGAACATGGCACTTCAACTTTCCAAAAAAACTGCCAAGGAGATAAGCGATTTACTCTAGCAACTTCGCGCAAATCATTAGGGATGGTCTTTAATGATTGATAAAAGCTAAAAGTGATATTCCAAACTTGAGATACAAAAATTGCAAAAATGGATGCGCATTCTGGGCCTAGTAGTGAATGCGGAAATATCTGGATAAATCCTGTTACAGTTATTGCCAAAAAACTTAAAACAGGCACTGATTGCAAAACATCAAGACTAGGGATGATTATTTGTTCGGCTCTTTTGTTTTTTGCGGCTAATGTGCCAATTATAAATGTAAATGCAATGGAAACTCCAAGAGCAATAAACATGCGCAAAACAGTTCTTAATGCATATTCTGGTAATTTCCAAGGAGACAAAGAAATAGGTAATGGTTCACCAATAGCATATGGTTTTATCATTTTTCCACCGGTATAACTTAGGAAAAATAAAATAGCTATTGTTAAAACTAACACGACTAAATCTGAGCGGTTAAATAAGCGCCTTATATTGTTATTATTGTTAAAGTAAAAATGGTTTTGTCTCATAAATTGCATTTCCATTAATTTAATGGATTAGTACTCTATACTTTTTGTTTGAGTCCTGATTTAATTAATAGGCATCATAAAATTTAATCCGCCGCGCGGTATTTTGGTAAATTATGATTTTGTTTGTCAATTGTAACAGAAATATGTCATATATTTCTTGTATATTAGTAATTTCTTTTGTCAAAGGAAAACTATGAAAATTTTAAACACTAGTGACTGTCAAAAACATTACCTATTTTTACTATTAACTATGTTTGGTTTATTGTTTGCTAATTTAACTTTTGCCAAGCCAACGCATAGTAAATTAACTGTTTGGGCAAGTGAAGCTGTAGTTTCAACTTATACTTTTGATTTTAAAAATTTTATTAAACAACAACAATCTATAGCTAAGTATTTTACGGCAAATGGTTGGATAAATTATTCTAAAGCGTTAGAAGAGTCAAAGCTTACAGAAGACGTGCGTAAAAATTCATATTATGTTAGTTCTGTGCCATTGATGCCGCCAACAATTACGAAAGTCGGTGAAAATGAGTGGCAAGCGGTTATCCCAATATTAGTAATTTATAAGAACCCAGCATATAAACAAAAGCAAACTTTAAAAGTTACTTTAAATTTTATTGAAACTAACAAAGAAGGCGTGAATGGTTTTGCTATCACAAGTTTAAAATCAGTTGTTACCGAACCACCTTGTAAATGTGTTGATATAAAATCAAAGTCATTTGCAGCTATTGTATAGAGTCAAGGAGTACTTATGCTTAAAAAAACACCCCTTCATGATGAACATATTGCGTTAAATGCAAAAATGGTAGATTTTCATGGTTGGAGTATGCCGTTAAATTACGGGTCGCAGTTGGAAGAGCATCACATAGTTAGAAATCATGCTGGTATGTTTGATGTTTCACATATGACAATAGTTGATGTGTTAGGCGCTGGAGATAGACAGTTTTTGCGTAGAATATTGACCAATGATGTTGATAGGCTATCTCATACCGGGCGAGCTTTATATACATGTATGTGTAATGAGCGCGGGGGGATAATTGATGATTTAATAGCTTATCAACGTAGCCCAGATAATTATCGGCTAGTTTTAAATTCAGCTACTCGAGAGCATGATCTAAGTTGGTTAAAAGAACAAATTACAGGTTTTTCTTCAGGTCTACAGGAACGTTCAGAGCTTTCCATGCTTGCGGTACAAGGCCCAGAGGCTATAAAGATAGTTATGGATATTTTAGGGCCATCTATAGCAGATTCAATTTCTACTTTACAGCGTTTTGAATGTGTGGATATAGATGATTATTTTATTGCACGCACTGGATATACTGGTGAAGATGGTTTAGAAATAATTTTACCAGATGAGAAAATAGTAGAATTTTGGAAACAATTATTAAAGCGGGGCGTTAGGCCTTGTGGGCTTGCGGCAAGAGATACTTTAAGAATTGAAGCCGGAATGTTGTTATATGGCCAAGATATGGATGAAAATACCACCCCTTTAGAATCAGGTCTTGGTTGGACTGTGAGTTTTTCACCAGAAGATCGAAATTTTGTTGGTATGGGAGCATTGCTTTCACAGAAAAATCATGGGGTAACTCGCAAACTTGTTGGATTAATCCTTGAAGAAAATAAAGGGATAATGCGTCCAGGACAGAAGGTTGTAGTTTCTGGTTATCCTGATGGTGTAGTGACCAGCGGCACTTTTTCTCCAACTTTAAATAAGTCCATTGCCTTGGCTAGAGTGCCAGTAGTTACAGATAAACAAGTGTTAGTTGATATTCGTGGACGTTTGGTTTGCGCAAATGTTGTAAAGCCAAAGTTCATTTAGGATCTGTCTTAATTAGGAGGTGAGATGAAAGATTTACGATATAGCAAGAGTCATGAATGGCTAGATATTAGTAATGATGATATGAAAATTGGTATTACTGATCATGCCCAAGACTTACTTGGTGATATGGTTTATATTGAATTACCAGAAGTTGGTCGAGAAATTGTTGCAGGTGAAGAAATAGGAGTTTTAGAGTCAGTTAAAGCTGCTTCAGATCTATATTCTCCTATTAGTGGCACAATCGTTGAGACAAATTCCGCCGTTATTGCTAATCCAAGTTTGTTGAACTCTGACCCAAATGGTGAAGGTTGGCTCGTAAAAGTACGTCCAATATCTCAGGAAAAATTATCAGAAGAAATAGATGGTTTGTTGTTAGAGGATGAATATTTAAGCTCACTAACAGAGGAATTATAAATATGCCGTATATTCCACACACTGAGGAAGATGAAGCTTTGATGCTAAATAGTGTGGGTGTTGCCTCACTTGATGATTTGTTTTCAGAAGTGCCAAAAAACTTATTGCAAGAACCTTTTAAGAATTTACCATCTGGCATGAGTGAAATGGCGATGCTTGCTCATGCTGAAAAATTGGCTAAGGAAAATGATAATAAAATATGTTTTATCGGAGCTGGGAGTTATGATCATCATATTCCAGCTGTGGTTTGGGATATAGCATCAAGAGGAGAATTTCTAACTTCTTATACTCCTTACCAGGCTGAAGTAAGTCAAGGCAGTTTGCAACTTTTATATGAGTTTCAAACTATGATAGCTGAACTAACTGGAATGGAAGTGGCCAATGCTTCAATGTATGATGGAGCATCTGCACTAAGCGAAGCTATTTTAATGGCTATTAGAATTAATAAAAATAGTCAGACTAAGAGAGTTTTAGTTCCATCTAATATTCACCCATTTTATTTGCAAACAGTAAAAACAATAGTTAGCAATCAAAATATAGAAATTATTATGTTACCAATGGATCCAGTAACCGGTTTAACGGATCTTAATTATCTTGCTAAATTTAATAGCGAAGATGTTACAGGGTTGGTTATAGCATCTCCTAACTTTTTTGGTTGTATTGAGCAAGTAGATGCTTTAGTTGACTGGGCTGTGGCTCATAATGTTATTAGTATTGCCTGTGTAAATCCAATTTCATTAGGTTTATATAAACCACCAAGTGAATGGGGTAAATATGGAGTAGATATTGTATGTGGGGAAGGGCAACCACTTGGCGCGCCTATGGCTTCAGGTGGTCCTTATTTTGGATTTTTTAGTTCAAAAATGGAATATGTCAGACAACTTCCTGGGAGAATTGTTGGCCAGACTATAGATGCGGACGGGAATACTGGTTATACCTTAACTTTACAAGCTCGCGAACAACATATACGACGCGCTAAGGCTACTTCTAATATTTGTACTAATCAAGGATTATTAGTTACGGCAGCAACTATTTATATGAGTTTGTTGGGTGCAGAAGGTTTATTACAGGTTGCTAAAAATTGCCATAATAATGCTCATTATTTGGCTGAGGAATTAACTAAAATTCCAAGTGTAGAGCTTGTTTTCCCCACACCATTTTTTCATGAGTTTTTAATTAAGTTACCAAAACCTGTAAATTTTGTACTTGATTATTTGGCTGAGCAGGAAATTTTTGCAGGACTTGATACAAGTAAATATTTTCCTGAGTTTGATAATTCAATGTTGGTTTGTGCAACTGAAAAGAGAACTAAGGCAGAAATTGATGCTTATGTTTCCTCACTTAGGAACTGTTTAAAATCTCTTTCATAAAAGGATATAACATGTTTATTGTAAAATTAAATTATAAAGTACCAGTTAGTGAAGTTGAGAAATATCAGCAAGCACATCGTGAATTTTTAGATTATTACTATAAGTTAGGATTAATTCTAGCTTCCGGTCCTTTAAATCCGCGTACTGGGGGGATTATTTTGGCTTTAACTCAGGATAAGGATTACTTGGAGTCTATTTTGCAACAAGATCCTTACTGTTTGGCTGAAGTTGCAGATTATAGTTTTACTGAATTTGTACCAGTTATGCATCGAGATGAGATTAAATCACTTATTCAAGAGTCTGAGGGGAATTTATGTTAGTTTTTGAGTATTCAAAACAAGGACGTTGCGCTAAGGCTCAAATACCACAATCAGATGTGCCTGATTATAATATACCACAAGTATATTTGCGGGAAAGACCACCACGCTTGCCAGCTTGTTCAGAGTTACAAGTAGTGCGTCACTATACGAAACTTTCTCAGGAAAATTATTCAATTGATACAAACTTTTACCCGCTTGGCTCTTGTACCATGAAATATAATCCACGTGGAGTGCATAAGGCTGCATCAATTTCAGGTTTCATTAACCGCCACCCTTTAAGTCCTGATATATATAGTCAAGGATTTTTAAAGGCAATGTATGATTTGCAAAATTATCTTGCTGAAATAACCGGTATGCAAAAAGTATCATTGACTCCTATGGCTGGTTCACAAGGAGAGTTGGCTGGGGTTGCGATGATTAAGGCTTATCATTTATCTCGCGGCGACTCACAGCGTGATGAGATGTTAATTCCTGATGCAGCACATGGTACAAATCCAGCATCAGCAAGTATTTGTGGATTTAAGATAATTAATTTATCGACCGGTAAAGATGGTGAAATTAGTTTAGATGAATTAAAAACTAAACTTGGCCCGAAGACAGCTGGGATCATGCTTACTAACCCATCAACTCTTGGTTTATTTATGCGTCAGATAAAAGACGTTGCAGATTTAGTTCATGCTGCTGGTGGTCTTTTGTATTATGATGGGGCAAATTTAAATGCAATTTTAGGTAAAGTACGGCCTGGAGATATGGGATTTGATGTTATACATTTAAACTTACATAAGACTTTTGCGACTCCTCATGGTGGGGGGGGGCCAGGATCTGGGCCGGTTGCAGTTTGTAAGTTACTAGAACCTTATTTACCTCAACCAATAGTTGTTAAAAGAGATAACCTTTATTCTTACGCAAGCTTTGATGAATTTCCGCATACTATAGGTAGATTATCTTGTTTTATGGGTAATGCCGGTATCTTATTAAGAGCATATTTTTATATTATGGTTTTAGGAGTCAAAGGTTTAGAAAGGATTGCTAATTATGCAACTTTAAACGCTAATTATTTATTAAAGGAATTAACAAAAATTGGTTTTACTGCTGCATATCCGAAGCGGATGGCGTGCCATGAATTTATTCTTTCATTACAAAAGGAAAAGCAAAAATATGGTACAACGGCGATGGATTTTGCCAAGCGGATTTTAGATTATGGAGTACATGCTCCAACAACTTATTTCCCTTTAATAGTTCCAGAGTGTTTATTAATAGAGCCAACAGAGACAGAGTCCAAAGAGGAGCTTGATAACTTTGTAAATATCATGAGAAAAATATACAAAGAAGCGCAAGAACAACCAGAACTATTGCAAAATGCACCTTGCAGGCAAAAACTCAAAAGGTTAGATGATGTAAAAGCTGCGCGTGAACTTAATTTTAATTGATAATATGCGTAAGGAACCGCAGGAGGTCTAAGGTTTGTGGTCATTAAGTATAGAGATTAATTGCTATGCTTGATGACCAGCTACTATTTGCATTATATGATTAACAATATAATCAAGCATATCGACTGTAGAATAGAAATTTATAGCAAATAATCCACCAATAATGAAAGTAAGCCCCTTTGGGCCTAACCCTTTGCTACCTTCTTGTCCGTGTTGTGGTTGACTTGCATGGCTTAAAAGTACGCAACCACGAATAAACCAGATGAAACCAATTGTCTGTATGATAATTACCATAGAACTATAAATATCATATTGATTGTTTTGTGAATAAGCCAAAACATTATCTTGAGTTCCAAATAAAGTCGTAGAAAATGCATCGATTAAAGATGGTAGAAATAATAATCCAATGCCAGTTAGTAAATATGCAGATGGGACTACAAATCTAGCATTTCCACCACCTTCATTAAATATTTCTTTAAATTTCACTATAGAGGTTAAGCAAAAAGCAAGCCCAAAAACATAGGAAAAACCACCAAAAAACTTTTGCACTTCTGGTAGAGATTTGCTTAAGTTGTTTAACATTACAATTAAATCGTTGCTAGTCATGAATTATCTCTTGCAATGTTCGTCAAATACCCTATATTAAGAGGTTTAAAATTAAATATTAATTTCAATATGAGTATCAACACTTTCCCCATAGTATTAGAAGAAACATATATGATTTCACCTAGTGTGAAACATTTTCGTTTTCATAGCAAACTTCAACCAGCATTTAGTTTTATCGCTGGTCAATTTATCCGCATTCATTTTGAGCATGAAGGAAAAATGTTGCGGCGTAGTTATAGTATCGCTAATCCTCCGCAAAATGACAACTATATAGAGTTTGCTGCCAGTTATGTAAAAAATGGTCCAGGCACTGAGTTTTTGTTTAATTTGAAAATAGGTGAAGAAGTATCAGTGAATGGTCCATATGGTAAATTGACTTTAAAAGATGAGATGCAAAAGCGTTATATATTTGTTGCTACCAGTACGGGCGTCACGCCTTACCGTGCAATGCTACCTGATTTAGAGCGTAGAATTAAGGAAGACTCTAATTTTAGATGTGTGATTTTGCAGGGGGTGCAAAAAAGTCAAGATATTCTATATAATCAGGAATTCGTTGATTTTGCTGCTTTGATGGGCGAGCAAATGCAGTTTAAAGCCTTTTTAAGTAGGGAAACAAACGATAACTTGGCTCAGCATGAATATAAAGGTCATGTGCAAGATGGTTTTGCAGAATTAAATTTAAATTCTGAGCAAGATATAGTTTATTTATGTGGAAACCCAGCAATGATTGACGATACATTCAATATTTTGCAAGAAAAGGGATTTACTACACAAAATATTATTCGCGAAAAATATATATCATCTAAATAGGAGAACATTTAGTCATGTTTTATGATGAATTATCAGCAACTATTGAGCATATAGCTCAAAATGGCAAAGGTATTCTAGCAGCAGACGAGAGTACCAGCACAATTGGAAAGCGTTTCGCTTCTATTAATCTAGAAAATACCGCTGAAAATCGTAGTGCCTATCGTTTATTATTGGCAACAGCTCCAGAGCTTGAAAATTATGTAAGTGGGGCTATTTTATTTGAAGAAACGTTTTCTAATAAAGACGTACATGGTAATAGCGTGCCTAAATTATTAGCAGACAAAGGCATATTACCAGGTATTAAAGTAGATAAAGGTTTGTCAATACTTGCTAATACTCATGATGAAAAAGTTACTCTTGGATTAGATGATTTAGCATCTCGTCTTGAAAGTTTTAAAGAGCAAGGAGCTAAATTTGCAAAATGGCGTAATGTATACTCTATTTCTGATTTAACTCCAAGTTTAACTGCAATGCGAGCTGGTGCAGAAATGTTAGCGCGCTACGCAGCTGCGTGCCAAGCTGTTGGGATAGTTCCAATTGTTGAGCCTGAAGTGTTAATGGACGGAGTGCATTCAATAGAACATTGCGCAGATGCGTGTGAAATGGTTTTACATGAGTTATTTAATGCTCTTTTCTTGCATCAAGTAGATCTTGAGCACATGATTTTAAAGCCAAGCATGGTTACTTGTGGTAAAGATAATGAGAAATTTAGCACTCCTGAAGAAGTGGCAGAATATACATTAAGTGTATTTCGAAATACAGTTTTTCCAGCTGTACCAACCATTAACTTTTTATCAGGCGGTCAGACACCAAAACAGGCTACATTAAATTTAAATGCTATAAATAATATAGGCCCGCAGCCATGGGTTCTAAGTTTTTCATATGGTCGCGCATTACAAGAAGATTGTTTAAAAACTTGGGGTGGTAAGGAAAGCAATATTGCGGCTGCTCAGGAAGCATTAGTGCATAGAGCTAGAATGAATAGTTTGGCATGTTTAGGCGAGTACTCGGCTAATTTAGAAGGGTGACCTTTCGGAAACATCTTGTGGCTTAGTGGTTAGAGAAGGAGCTATGCTCCTTCTCACCTGTTACATCTTATGCGAATATTTCACCCAACTTTGTGGGCATTCATCAGCTTATCACCGCGAACAGCCAATGTTTTTTCTTTATATTTTACCTGAATTGTCAACCAATGGCATTCGGTTAAGAAAAATGATGGCTTCTTATTTAGTCTTTGCGAACGAAGTGAAACAATCTAGAGATATTTAATGACACTAGATTGCTTCACCAAGGCTCGCAATTTTCTTAACTGAATGCTCATTGATTGTCAACACAGCCTATTATTAAAACATCGTAGGGCTATGACTAATACGTGAACGCTTATTTGGTAGCATTTCATCGTTATTTTGATGTTCTAACAATGCACTTTCCATTCGGTGAATACGATTTTGCATTTCTTTCATGGTATCTTTCAGAGTCTCATTTTCGTCGTAACCACGTTTTTTTGCATTGGCTTCAATCCATTTTGCAAAGGACACTTTGCGACAAAGCTCACGATTCTCATCAACTTCGAGTATCGTAGAAATATAAGGACCTAAAACAGTTTCGAAATCGTTTCCAAAAGGACCTCCCTCTATCAGTAAATAGTCATGATCTTGTTGCAAAGACTCAATACTTTTTTTCAAGATATCTTTGCCTATGTGAAGTTCAGGAATACCTAATGTTACTCTTTCCTCGTCGCTCATCTGATAAAAATTAGTGTTGATGATTCTGGGGATTAGACCATGTGCTTCACGTTCTGCATGCGACATGCCTCTTCCTTTTTTTATTGCATCAACCATTGCCATTTGTGCTGCAACAAACCACGTATGTGAGCAAATCATACTGTCAGATGCTCTTAGCTCAATGCGTGTTTTAACTTCTTCGCCTTTAGAGATTGTGACTATTCTGACTAATGCACTACGGTTATCGTTACCGGCAACAATAAACTTCGGAGACTCTCCCATGCCAAGTCGCATGCCACTAATAGTTGAAGGATTAAAAAAAGCTTGCAATGCATTTGCATGTTTTAATAATCCGGCTATGCTCAACATGGCGTCATCTGATAGCTGATTTGTAATGGGAACTCCTTTATCATCATAGCTTACAAAAGAGTTTGTTCCATCCGTTTTATCGAACGATAAATTGGTGTGCAAACCATTTCCATTGATAGCGGTATCTTTACCTGTTTTTTTAATTGTTTGATGATAGGCATCTAGTAATTTAGGCTCCCAACTGACGGTTACCCCATGTTTTGCAGCTAATTTTTTTAGTATTTCACGTTGTATAATGACGTTATCAGCAGCGCGAAGTAAAGTTTCACAATTTATGCCTACCTCTTGTTGATAGCTAGCCACCTCTGAGTGTGAAAAACGTATATCAACCCCAGCACTTTGCAATGCAAGGCAATATTCGGTTATAAATTCTTGGCTTGGATTATCCGCAGCAGAGCAATGATAGCTTGTGTTATCTGCATGCAGAGCAAGCGGATCAACTCCTTTAGGGAATACAAAAAATTCAAACTCAGGGCCAACGCGTAATGCATCTAGACCTAAGTTCTGTTCTTTAAGCCATTTTTCTGCAACTATAGCTTGATACCTAGGATCTTTCTCATAATATGGGCCATTTGGTTCTTTAGTGTTACCCATGATTACTATGTTGCTTTTATTAGTTGGATCCACATATATACGTGGATTCTCACCAGGTAGGATTTCCAATCCAGTTTTATCAATATTTTGAAATCCAGGAATAGAAGATCCATCCAGCGTACCGGCAATGTCCTTCACAACTTCTAAATTCTTACCATCCTTACTTACTTTGCGGGCCATAAGCATCATGCTATGTACGCCTCCAGTAGGATCTAAGTATTGTAATTCTATCGTATTAATATCATGATTCTGTGCAATGAAAGCATGAAGCGTTTCCATGGTTATAAGTTTAAGCATTTTATTCCCTACAAACTAAGAGCATTAAGCAAGTAAAATCGATAAGATGTCTAAATAAAGACATCAAGCACCACAATATAGCAAGATCAGTTTTTCTTGTAAATGGTAAGTTATTACGAATGTTAAAATCGGAATAAAACTCAATGCGTACAGTTGGGGAATATTATATCGTACATCAACTATTTAAAATTTTTTTGAATATAGGCTACTACTATACCCCAGCTCATTTCCACGTAGGTGGTTTTTACAATTGCAAAGTTTTTTGCGGAAATTTTTTTAGATGTAGTTATAATGGTTATAGGAGTTTTAAGTACTTCGAATTTCGCGTTTAGTTTATCCCATGTCTCTCCTATAAATGCTGTGGCATTGATAAAGATTAAAGTCGCATCTTTAAAATCAATATTTAGAAAATTATCATTAATAAAGTGAATTTTATCGGCTTTATGTTTATATTCAGGATATTTATTTAATTTAATTTGTTGATGTAAAGCGCAGGAGTGTAGATTTGTAAATAGTTCTATTCCGTAGCTTTTTTTAATTGGTAGTACCATACTACAAGCTATAACTGCTTTTCCTACACCACTACCTAAGTCATAAAAGATGGTATTTTCATCTATTTTAGTTTGTGAAAGTAAGGCAATAAAGGGGATGAATGTTATTTCGCCATAGGTGTATTCTGGCGCATCGTTTTGTTTCCTTGCTGTTTTAGATAAGCTAAAGCCATTTACATCTTTAAATATCATATTAAAAATAATTTGGTGTTTTTTTAGGGATAATTTGCGCATCCATTGCCAGATTAGAATTTTGTTTGTGATTTTTGAATAATTTAATATAACGAAGATAGCTAAGATTATTGATGGATATAAAATGTAGCTCACAGGGCTATTCTTCAGTTATTTTTTGATCTTTGGATTTATCAATTCTTTCGCGTAATTCTTTGCCAGGCTTAAAGTGAGGGGTATATTTGGCTTCGGTACGGACTTTTTCGCCTGTTTTGGGGTTATGGGCATTACGTGGTGCGTGATAGTGTAAACAGAAACTTCCAAAACCACGTATTTCTATACGCCCATTGTTAATTAGAGTGTTGCTCATTAACTCTAAAACTTTATTTACACTTTCAGTAATGGTTTTTTCTGGTAAGTGTGTCATTTTATTTGCTATAGCGGCAATGAGTTCAGACTTTATCATGCTATTTTCTATAAAAAAACGTATATATTTATTTTTAGAATATACTGAATTTTTTAGACTAGCAATATATTTGCTCTCGATATTTCTGTTGATGGATTACATTGACAATCATTTGTAGCAAATATACTTAATGCTCTTTTGTGTTTTGAAGACACTAACGTTTTTAATAATTTGGCGCGACATTCATCTTTTTCTACTAAATCCTCTTTGCTTTCTATCTGCTTTGCAAAAGTTTTTTCGTCTTCTTTAATTTCATTTTCTATATCTTTTACAAAGTTTTCGTCATTTTCTTTTAATTGTGGATTCGTTTGAGGTTTTTTACCGCGCATTTGCTCATAAGCATCATTAACGCTCACACTTGGAACTTGTTTTTTGATCATAGATTCTTGAACGATAACATTTTTCGGAGTGCTATATATGGAGTGCCACGCTGCTGCTAGCCAGAATACTGGAGCGAAAAGGTAGTCTCTTAGTATTTTAGTTGGTAAGTCATTTGCATGATGATCTTCATCACCTTTGAAGCGTTCTTCAATAATTGATGGTAAATCCGTTTTATGATTGTGCTCAAATGATGCAAAGTAATGTAAGTCCTCAAATAATTCAGCAATAAAACCAATTATCATTGAAATAATTTCAGGAATGCCAGGGATTCTGTCTGCAGTTGCGCTCGTGCTTGCTAAATGCCCTAGGAACAATAAAATTCTAAGTGGCACATAGGTAAATAAGAGGAAAATACGAGCCGGATTCAAGAACTGTTTCCAGTTTTCTTTAGATGGATTAAATTTATGAGCGGTTTTTATTCTTATTAGATTATATAAATATGTGTTAAAAGCGCTGTAATACAAAATTTTATTAGCAAAATTCAATCTTTTTAATAAAGATATAGTTAAATAAGCATTTTGAGGGACTTCTATTCTTTCCCATTTTTTTGTGTTGCTTGGACAGCAGTGTATAAAATATTTGTTTCCTTGCTTAATGATAGCGGTTCTAGTTGTATATTTTATACAGGTCTCTATATTTTTACCTTCTGGTACTTCTAATAAATCAATATTATAAGGATGATCTTCTGGTACATTTTCTAATGCTTCTTCAAGTTCTTCGCTTGTCTGTGCTGAATTACTAATATTAAATGCACCTGCTGCGATGGCTAGAAATCCTGCAATTATGCCTGCTACAGCTGTAGGTATTGAGCGTAGCCAGATAAAAAGCGGTTTAGTGTGTTTTACCACTGTATACCAAGTGCCGCCTGTGAAAACAGTTAGAGTTACTGCAAGACCTAGTAATAAGATAAATCCAATGAGTTTAGCGCCAGTATAAAGATTCAAGCCTTGTTTAATATCTGCTTTTATTTGAGCTAAGCGTTTGCTAATAATATCACTATTTAGCATTTCATCTAAAGCTTGGTATGTTTGTATGCCGTAGGCAATACCTGCTATTACTGCAAATGGGACAATAATTGCTGGTAAAATTCCAAATGGGATTGCAGATAGTAAAGGAACAACGGCAAATGCTTCTACTAATAAATAGGATGTGCCAATAATCATAAAAAAACCACAGATAGAGCTTAATATTTTTATGAATTTTGATCCAGATTTTCTTACCGGAAGTTTGGTTTTATATTTTTCTATATAGTATTTTTTTAGATATACTTGTAGATTGCTTTTATATTCTTGTATTTTTTGTGATATTTCTTCATTTTTATTAGTTGTAGTATTAAGCTGTTCGTTAAGTGAGTTTTTAGTTATCTCTTTCTGGGATTGTGTATGTGAAAATAGTTGCTCGGTAAAAATTTGTTCTAACATACTCAAACTAACTTCTAGAGTTTCTTTACGAGCTTTAGCTTCTTTAGTTGGGTTAATATGGTTATTGTCAAAGTTGTGAACAATGCTTGCTATATGGGCGTAGTCGATGAAAAATTGAGGAATATTTAATTCGTTTAATTGTGAAATTAATTGATCTTTAAGATTTGATAGGTCGTTTTTAAAGTTATTTTCTTTTTTTGGATGAACTTTAGTTTTCGTAAAAGACATTTGCATCATAACATTTTGTGTTTCATCATCACTATATTTTTTCTTAATGGACTTTGATTTGTTTTGAAAAAATAACTCTAGTTTTTCTGCGCTTATAACCTTTGTATCTGTTAGTTGTTTACGAATATTCTGAAATTTTGAATGAGTTTTTCTGTCTTCATACATCTCAGTTATTTTTTCATGCTCTTCACGGAGTTGTTCGTCTGGTATTGAGATATAATCTAGTTTTTTAGTGAACTCATCTATTGCATGTATTAGTTTATAATCATCTGTTATATCTTTTATGGCTTCTTGTAAACATTCTTCCGTGAGTTTACTCTCAATATAATGTGGTTTCAGTAGGCTTTTAATAGCTTTGCTAATATTTTGGTAATATATTTCTCCTTCAAAAATTACAGATAGTATAAATGCAGTTATGGCGAGCCCTAGAATTGGCGTTAATATGTATATCCCAGAAAAACTTAGAAGTCCTAGAATTGTGATTGCACCTATCATTAGTGTAAAAGATGTAAAGCGTAGAAGGTTCTTGAAAAGCATATATTTCCTTCGTTTAAAAAAAATCACACTTTATCTGAAATGCAAATGATTATCAATAGCATTTTAAAGTATATTAGTTATATTGTGACAAGCTTCAGTATATGCTAGCTTAGAGGAAATTATTTTTACAACAGGCGCGAAGCATATGTTTGGAGTTTTAAAGCCAATACTTTGTGGGGTATCTGCGCAATGCAAAGATAGCTACAATCTTACTTATTGTAATTTATGTGCAGCATTATCAGCTAGTGGTATTGGAATTCTGAATAGACCTTTCTTGGTTAATGATATTGTAACAATTGACTGGTTATTACGAGCGGATAGAGATACATCTGGCCATGCATTTAAATGTTATAACTGTGCTAAAGGGGGAATCGTTGGGCGGAAGAAACTAGTATCTTTGCATCAGAAATTTTTGGCTGCGGTATCAAGTTATGTTTGTGGAGTTAAATTGCAAGATAATGCTTTAGATAGTCCTAAACTTAAAAATAAATCTATGGTATTAGCATATAAACCCATCATGCAAAAAGCGGAAGCATTTTTAACTCAACTAAATCTTTTAGATAAGTTTAAAGAATATCAGCAAGCAGATAGGGGTAATGAGTTAAATAAAATTGCTAACCTGCAGCAAGCATCTTTACCTACGGAACGTTGTTATGAATTATTTACCTTAGAAAATAGTAAGTATCTGACAAATTTGCCGACTAATATTTTATCTTTATTAGGCCGTTATTTGGGAAGGTGTGTTTATTTATTAGATGCAATTGCAGATATGGATAAGGATAGAAAGACAAATCAATACAATGTTCTTAATATGCAGCTTGCCCAAAACAATGGCGCATACGATAAGGCCCAGGTTGTCGGGTTATGTTTAGATTATTTAAAGCCAATGCGCCATAAACTGGCCAAAAGTCTTGATGAATTATCTGAAGATTTTAACGTTGAATTAATTAAATCCAGGTGGAATAGCTTATTTAATAGTATTGAAAAACAGTTGTTTAAGTTAGTTAAGCCACTTAATAGTGAAAAGCTCTTCAAAAGCATGGCTACATTTAATCCAATTACTAGTTGCACAAAATGTTCTTCATGGTCGTCTGCATATATTTGTTGTTGTGATTGTTGCTGTTGTAGTGAAATGTGTGGTTGTTTAGCTGGTTGTTTGACTGAGTGTTGTTCGTTAGCCTGTTGTGGTTGTGGACCATAAGTCTTAATCATCATCTATAATTTTTATAGATGTGCTAACCATGAGAGATAATTATACAATAGCTAATATGAGCTTTGCGGTTCTAGAGCTTGTTGTAACTTGGGCGGAGCAAGAAGGTTGAATCCAGGTTTATGGCATTACATCATTAGAGTTAGGCTAATGTAGGACTGTTTGTTGCTGCAGGCTCGTTGTAATTGTCAATTTTGGTTGATAGCATTATTTCTCGAGCTAGTTTTAAAGCGTATGCGTAATCTTTTGCTATTTGCTCTTTTTCTGCGTCTGGTAATTTACTAATACGTTTTTCTTCTTCTAGATAAGAGATTTCCTTATTTGCTAGTGTTTGTTGATTTTTAACAGCGGATATAATTGCTTGATTAATTCTAGATTGTCTGATTATAGTGTCTTTTTCTAGACTGCCATATTTGAAAATACTATTCGAGTTTAAAGGCGTTTTTTGAATTGGAGGAAATGTTAATTCATGTAAAGCTTGAGCAATGGCATAAAATAAGCAGTTTCCGTCACCTTTAGTTAATAAATTAACGTTATTTGCCCAGTGTATATTTTCGTAGTTATATAGGTGAATAGTAGGTGAATCTTCTGTTTCTAAATGTAGACACCAAGTAGCATCAGAACGGTTTTTATATACTGATGTGACAACAATATTTATTTGCAAAGCTTCACCAAGTGCATTAGCTTCAATTTCAGTTCCCCGTGCCATATCTTTGGCTTGTGTTTGCAAGTATTTTTCATGCTCAGTGCTGTTAATTAACAAATGTTCACCTCGAAATGATTTTGCCGTTGCAGTAGTTGCTAATTTTAAATGTTGTATGGCAATTTCCCTTAACAGCGGTGATAACTTTTGTTGAATATTCTCTTTTTGAAATAGCTCTTTATTGATTTTGGGATGTTTATGAATCGAATTATTTTGAATTGCTGATAGTAACCTATCCTTTATATCTAGTTGATTTACAGCCATTTATAGGTCTCTATAAAAGTATTCAATAGTAATTGATTATATACATAAGAAATTTCAGAATGCAATTTCAATTTTTGCTTAAAATATGGCACTCTTAGGTTTCTTGGGTATAACTATATAAATATTTGTTTGAAAGTACTTGATTCGTGATTAGATTATTTGTATACTAGCTTTCAATTGATGCGGGGTGGAGCAGCCTGGTAGCTCGTCGGGCTCATAACCCGAAGGTCGTAGGTTCAAATCCTGCCCCCGCTACCAATATTTATTTTAAACCCCATTTATGGGGTTTTTTTATGATTTTAAGAAAGTAATTTGAAATGATGCAAACTCAAATTGAAGAATACATTAGACCCGTGCTCCAAGATATGGGTTACGAGTTGTGGGGTTGTCAGTATTTAACTCAAGCCAGAGGTTCTTTGCTGCGTGTTTATATTGATAAGCCTGGAGGAGTTGGGATCGAGGATTGCGAGCAGGCGAGTTTAAGAATTAGTGCCGCTCTTGATGTTGAGGATCCTATATCTGGTAATTATAATTTAGAGGTATCATCGCCAGGTATTCCTAGACCTTTGTTTTATATTGAGCAATATCAAAGGTATACAGGATGTGAGGTTGAGATAAAGCTGGCTAAATCTTTTGCAGGTAGAAAGAAGTATACAGGTTATATAGAGATGGCAGATATAGATAATATTGTCTTGAAAATTGGAGAAGAAACGCTTACTTTCCCTTTTTCTTCTATTGCAAAGGCAAATTTAATATCGTAAGTGAGGCGCGTAAGATGGGCAAAGAATTGTTATTGGTTGCTGAGGCATTGTCTAATGAAAAAGGCGTTAGCAAAGAAGTAGTTTTTGAAGCTATTCAAGCAGCGCTTGAGTCTGCGACTCGTAAGTTATCAGGTATTGATATGGGGGTACGCGTAGCTTTAGATCGCAAAAAGGGTGATTACGATACTTTTCGTTGTTGGGAAGTTGTTGCTGATGAGGATCTTGAGTCACCAGATAGACAGTTGACCATAGAACAAGCACAGAAGCACGATAAAAATGCAAAAATTAATGATATAATAGAAGAAGCAATGCCATCCATAGAGTTTGGTCGAATTGCCGCTCAGACTGCGCGTCATGTTATATTTCAAAAGATTCGAGAAGCTGAGAGACGGGTTATTATCGATAAGTTTAAGGAAAAAGTTGGTCAGTTAGTTTATGGCGTTGTTAAAAAAGTTACGCGCGATAATATTATTATTGATTTAGGCGCCAAAGCTGAAGCGTTTTTAGCTCGTACTGAAATGTTACCTCAAGAAATGTTTCGTATAAATGACAGAGTTAGAGCATATTTATATGATATAGCAGAAGGCGTTCGTGGCCCTCAGTTGTTAGTTAGTCGTACGCGCAATGAAATGTTAGTAGAGTTATTCCGTATCGAAGTCCCAGAAATTGGTGAAAATATTATCGAAATTAAAGCCGCAACTCGTGAGCCTGGAAATCGTGCTAAAATAGCTGTAAAAACAAATGATGGCCGAATTGATCCAGTTGGTGCCTGTGTTGGAATGCGTGGTGCGCGAGTACAAGCTGTTTCTACCGAACTTGGTGGTGAAAGAGTTGATATTATTCTATGGGATGATAATCCTGCGCAATTGGTTATTAATGCTATGGCTCCTGCGGATATTACATCTATTGTTGTTGATGAGGATTCGCGTACTATGGATTTAGCTGTGCAAAAAGAACAGCTTTCTCAAGCCATTGGGCGTAATGGTCAAAATGTACGTCTTGCTAGCCAACTAACTGGTTGGACGCTTAATGTAATGACTAATGAAGAATTTGAAGGTAAAAATCAAGAAGAATCTAAGAAAGTAATTGATACATTTGTAAGTTCCTTAGAAATAGACGAAGAAGTTGCGAGCCTTTTGATAGAAAATGGGTTTTCTTCATTGGAGGAAGTTGCTTACGTTCCAAAGGAAGAATTGTTAAATATAGATGAATTTGACGAGGAAATAGTTGAAGAGTTGCGCAATAGAGCAAATGATAAGTTATTAGCCCAGGCTCTGTCTTTAGGTGACGATAATGCCAATAAAGAGCAAGATCAAAGCTTGATGACTCTTGAAGGTATGACAGGTGAATTAGCCGAGCAGTTAATAAAAATTGGTATTAATAATGTTACTGAACTGGCTGAACAATCTATTGATGAGTTGTTGGTTGTTCCTGGAATGACAGAAGAGAAAGCCGGTAAATTAATTATGAAGGCAAGAGAACCATGGTTTAATTAGGCTTGAGATTTTTGGCTTAAGTCCTAGCTAGTAACCTATTTAAACTAAAAAATTTTACAAAGGTTCTAAATGGGAAAAATCCCGATTATGAGTATTATAAAGTTAGCAACTGCTTTATGGCGGTTGAGAGGGGAAAATTTATGGCGGATGTGACAGTTAAACAATTAGCCCAAGTAGTTGGGATCCCTGTTGATAGGTTACTGAATCACTTACAAAAAGCTGGTCTTGAAATTACTGATGAGTCTCAGACAATTAATGAGGATGAGAAGAGAGTGCTTCTTAGCCATTTACAAAATGGCGGTAGTATAGGTAAGTCAGATAAATCTAGCTCAGGTAAAATTACTCTACGTCGTAAAAGCGTCTCACAAGTTGCTAGTTTTGATGCAAATAGTGGTAAAAAAGTCAATATAGAAGTTAGAAAGAAACGAGTCTACGTTAAACCAAACGTTGTTGCAGAAGAAGTTGTTGACGAAAATCTTGAGCATATGGAAGAAACTCAAGAGGATATTATTGATAATGCAGTTGATGTTGTTGAAGAAATTATTGAGCAGGATATTGAACAAGTTGTTGAGAAAGAATCTCCAGAAGAGAATCGAGTAACTAATGATGAAGTCGAGCTAGATGATAGTCCTCAAGGTAATGAAGAGGCAGAGACTAGTCAACAAGAAGAAGCGCCGGTAGAGAGCGATGTCGAGGTTGCAGTATCTGAATCAGCAGATGAAGAAGAAACCACTAAATCAAAAGCGGAAAAGTCTCAACGTAAAAAAGAGAATAATAAAGAAGTAAAAACAGATTATGATAGTGGTGATAAAGCAGATTATAAACGTAATAGACGTAAAGATAAGCAGCAAATATCAATGTATAATGATTCAGATGATGCTGCTAATTTTGGGCGTAGACATAAACCTAAGAAACGCAAAAATAATGAAAAATCGGATCAATATCTAAAAGCTGAAGCATCTCTTAAACATCAGTTTGAAAAGCCTACGGCACCAACTGTTCATGAAATATACATCCCTGAAACAATAACCGTTGCAGATCTTGCAAAAAAAATGTCTGTTAAGGCAGCCGAAGTCATTAAAGCAATGATAAATTTAGGTGCAATGGCCACAATTAATCAGGTTATTGATCAAGAAACTGCCGTTATCGTTGTTGAAGATATGGGGCATAAAGCTATTGCTTTACAAGAAGATGCAATTGAGGCAAATCTTGAAGAAGACACAGCATCTGAAGGTGAAGAATTACCTAGAGCACCAGTTGTTACCATTATGGGACATGTTGATCATGGTAAGACTTCTTTACTTGACTATATTAGAAGAACTAAAGTAGCCTCAGGCGAAGCCGGTGGGATAACTCAACATATCGGTGCTTATCATGTAAATACTGAAAAAGGCAATATAACATTCTTAGATACCCCAGGGCATGCTGCATTTACAGCGATGCGTGCTCGAGGAGCAAAAGTAACAGATTTAGTTATATTAATAGTTGCTGCAGATGACGGTGTTAAACCACAAACAGTTGAAGCTATTATGCATGCTAAAGCTGCTAAGGTACCAATAATAGTTGCCATTAATAAAATAGATAAACCAGGTGCTGATCTAGATAGAGTTATGAATGAATTATCAACCCATGAAATTATTCCAGAATCATGGGGTGGTGATACGATGTTTGTTAATATTTCTGCAAAAACTGGCCAAGGCGTTGATGAATTATTAGATGCTATTTTGCTCCAATCAGAAGTTTTAGAACTTAAAGCTACTCAAGAAGGATTAGCAAAAGGTGTCGTTATTGAATCTAGGCTTGATAAAGGGCGTGGTCCTGTTGCAACAATTCTTGTTCAGAAAGGAACTTTGCGTAAAGGAGAAGTTTTATTAGCTGGGTTACAATATGGTCGTATACGTGCATTGACAAGTGATAATGGTAGCCAAGTTGATATGGCTGGCCCATCAACTCCTGTAGAAGTGCAAGGTCTTTCTGCTATCCCGCATGCTGGTGATGAAGCTATTGTCGTGCCTGATGAAAAGAGAGCTCGTGAAGTAGCTTTATTTAGGCAAGGTAAATTTAGAGATGTTAAACTCGCTAGAAAACAAAAATCTTCACTTGAGGGGATTTTTGAAAATATGGCTGCTTCTGATACTAAAACCTTAAATATTGTTTTAAAAGCAGATATGCAAGGCTCTGTTGAAGCTATTGCTGATGCTCTAGTTAAGCTTTCTAATGATGAAGTGAAAGTTGAAGTTATAGCCAGTGGTGTTGGTGGAATAACTGAGTCAGATGTGCAGCTTGCTATTGCTTCAAATGCATTGTTAATTGGATTTAACGTACGCGCAGATGTTGGTGCTAAAAAACTTGCGGAGATTGAAGCTTTAAGTATCCATTATTATAGCGTGATTTATGATATAGTCGATCAAGTTAAAGCTGCCTTATCTGGAATGTTAGCTCCTCAGTTTAAAGAAGAAATTGTTGGTATAGCCGAAGTGCGAGAAGTATTCCGTTCACCAAAACTAGGTTTAATTGCTGGCTGTATGGTAGTTGAAGGTGTCATAAAACGTAATAACCCTATTCGAGTTTTGCGAAATAATGTAGTCATTTATGATGGTACATTAGAGTCTCTACGTAGATTTAAAGATGACGTTACAGAGGTTAAGCAAGGTATTGAGTGCGGGATAGGCGTCAAAAACTATAATGATGTAAAAGTCGGTGATTCGATAGAGGTATTTGAGACCGTTGTTCTGAAGCGAGAGGTAGTATAACTAAGTACTATGGGTGATTTTAATAGAGTTGATAGAGTTGCAGAGTTAATTCAGCGTAAGCTCGCAGAGTTAATTCAAAAAGAAGTGAAAGATCCTAGATTGCCAGGTTTTGTTACGGTTTCAGCTGTAAAAGTGTCTAAAGATTTGAGTTATGCTAAGATTTATTTTACCGTTTTTAATGGCGATCCAGCTAAAGCACAGATTGTATTAAATAATGCCGCCAGCTATTTGCGTACTGCGCTGGCCAAAGTAGTAAACTTACGGATAGTACCACAGCTAAATTTTGTGCACGACACTTCATTAGAATATGGTAATCGCTTAAGTCGTTTAATTGATGAAGTTAATGGTCCAGATGCAGATTCAGAAGAAGAAAATTAATTTGCAAGAAATAAATGGTATCTTGCTTCTCGATAAACCCATAGATTGTTCGTCAAATTTTATTTTGCAACGTGTAAAACATTTATTTCAAGCTAAAAAAGCAGGCCACACTGGTAGTTTGGATCCTTTGGCAACAGGTATGCTTCCTATATGTTTTGGTGAAGCAACTAAGTTTTCAGAGTTTTTGTTAAGCTCCGATAAATGTTATGAAGTTACAGCACAATTAGGAATCACTACTACAACAGGAGATTCTCAAGGCGATATTGTTACACAGCATGATAGTTTTAATGTTACTAAAGAACAGATTAGCACGGTAATACCAAGCTTTATTGGCTCAATTGATCAAGTGCCGCCTATGTTTTCTGCATTAAAATATAATGGTCAACCTCTATATAAATATGCGCGTTCAGGGATTGAAATTTCGCGCAAGTCTCGCCAAGTTAATATTTATTCTATTCAATTGCTAGATTTTAATGTAAATAGTTTTAAGTTGCGCGTGATTTGTAGTAAAGGCACTTATATACGTACGTTGATAGAAGATATAGGTGAAAAATTAGGGATAGGTGCGCATGTTATACAGTTACGCCGCTTGTATACAGCTGGTTTTGAAAATGCTGAAATGTTTCCTTTTTCTAGGTTACAAACGATGTCCGAGTTGGAGCGTGAAACGATTTTGTTACCTGTTGATCTTGCCGTACAACACTTACCTAAGTTAGATATTGAAAAAGAGCATGTTGTAGATTTATATCATGGTAAATTGGTAGAAAATTTAGAGTTAAGTTCTTATTCTAATACGATACTTAGGTTATATAATTTAGCTGATCAACGTTTCATTGGCCTTGGCAAGGTTGTAGATGGTAAAATTTTGCAAGCTAAACGTTTGTTAAATAGATTAGGCAATTGAAATATGCAAATTAATATAATTGGTTTAGGAAATGTTGGGCAGACCTTAGCTAAAATGCTTGTAGATCTTAAACTTGCTAATATTGCTGGAATTTATAACCGAACTGAAGAAAAAGCTCTAGCCGGGATAAAATTTATTGGTCAGGGAAAATATTGTAAAAGTATTTCGGCATTGCCAAGGGCTGATTTAACTTTCATAACAACAGCAGATGATTTTATTGAAAAAGCAAGTTTTGAATACTCATTAAATAATAATTTACAAGCGGGTAGTATTGTTGTGCATTGTAGCGGTGTTTTACCGGCTAGTTGTATGCATGTATTGCAAGAAAAAGGCTTTTATATATGTAGTATCCATCCTATGCATAGTTTTGTCGATCCACATGTAAGTTTGCAAAAATATCCTGGCACATATTGTGCGATAGAGGGTGATAAAGTAGCGATAGATGTAGTTTCTCAGTTATTTGCAGCGCTAGGTTCTAAAATTATCCGAGTTGCATCTGATAGTAAACCACTATACCATGCAGCTGGAGTATTTGCTTCTAACTATTTATTGACATTATCTGAGCAAGCGTTAAGATGTTTGCATGCAGCGCAAATTGTTGAAGATGATGCGCTTGGTTTGGTAGTTAGTCTTATGCAAAGCACAATCAATAATTTGTCTGTAAAAAAATCTCCAGAATCGGCGTTGACCGGCCCTGTAAAACGTGGTGATTTTGCGACTATAGATAAACATTTAGATGCTTTGAGTAATATAAATCTTAAAGATTTTTATACTTTTATGTTGGAGAAAACTAAAGATTTAGTATCGTAGCCTGTATTAAAGGTCGAAGACCTGTAATACAGGGACGCAATTCCCGTAATCCGCTAGCGCTCCTTATGAGCTACGGCATTATATATAGTTTTCTAGTACTTTGTAACTTTTATTTTGAGGAAAATATGAGCGTCAAATCAGATAATTGGATTGAAAAGATGGCTTTAGAGCATGGGATGATTTCTCCTTTTCAAGGGCGCCAAGTAAGAGAATTAGATTCAGGTCGAATTATTTCTTATGGGGTTTCTAGCTATGGATATGATGTACGTTGTTCTAATGAATTTAAAATTTTTACCAATATAAATTCAGCAATAGTTGATCCGAAAGCGTTTGATGAAAATAGTTTTGTGGATGTGCAATCTGATGTTTGTATTATCCCCCCTAATTCATTTGCACTGGCGCGAACGGTTGAATATTTTCGTATTCCTAGAAATGTTTTAACAATTTGCTTGGGGAAATCTACTTATGCACGCTGTGGTATTATTGTAAACGTGACACCACTGGAGCCAGAATGGGAAGGGCACGTTACTTTAGAATTTTCTAATACTACTACTTTACCTGCGAAAATATATGCTAATGAAGGTGTTGCGCAGATGGTATTTCTTGAAGCAACAGACGTGTGTGCGGTATCTTATCGTGATCGTGCTGGTAAATACCAGGGACAGAGGGGCGTTACCTTACCAATTGCTTAGAGACGGTTCAAAACCTTCTACCTTAGGTACATTCAAAGGTGTTGGTAGAAAAAATCGCATAGTCGTCGAAAATAAAGTATTACTTTGCTGTTCGATAGGTTTTTTACACTCAGAAAGTGCCCATATATATGGGTGAAGATGCTGAAACCCTGGGTATTTTAAAAAAGTAATTAAGCTATAGTCTTGAGTATAAGTAATAAATGCATTCAAGGCGCTGCCTGTTGATAAAGCAAGATCTATCAACTTGTTTTTTTTAGGTGAATTTTCCATGTACATGATATATTCAAAAATCAATTGTTTAGAATAAGAATAAGAAAAAGAATCAACATGTATTTCCTCCAATGTATCATTTCCTAATAATACAAGATAAGCACATAACGCTTCTGCATTGTTTTGACATTGATACATTAATCGAGTACTTAAAGTTAAAGTATCATTTTTTGAGATTTTAAACTGCAGAAGTGTTGATTTTAAACTAGGATTTACTACCTTCTGCAGAAGCTTAATATACATTTTCATAAGTAATCCTAAGTAATCATAACGAGCTTCCAGTAAATAATAATTGATGGTTTTTTCATCTTTATCTTTAAACATTAACACCGCACTCAATTCAGATTCTGAAAGTGTTTTTAGAATTTCAAAATAACGATAAAGCGCATAAATATTACCTTTTTCGGCGATAATTTTACTGATATTAGTTTGTGTAAGTTCACTAATTAGTTCTTCATGAGAAAAAGATTCGAGCTCATTAAAATAAAAATCAACGCAATCGATACATATAGTTTTATTTTGTCTATGATATTCGACAATATCATTAGGATTATCAAAGGACTCGGAAGGAGTTTCCAAAATAGTCGTGATACAACTAAATAAAACTTTATCATTTCTGGTTAGCATGCCTTTTTGATACGAAATTAACTTATTTAAACGATCACATACATTATAAGACTTTAAAATGCGAGTCATATCTATTACTTGCGTACTGGTATATTTCTTAAATTCCAAATCAATTTTTTTCAGTATGATAAGAGTCAATTCTTTTACATAATTAGGTTCTTGTGTTAGATGCTCACCATTTAAAAAAGAAATCAATAATATTTCTAAATCTTCATCTTCAATTAGATAATTAAACACAACTAAGCCTTGGGATGTTTTAAAATACTCTGCTAAAGGTTTATGTAACTCATGCAGATCTTCATCACCAAACCAAGTGGATTTTGTATGCATCATTGGTGAAATAGTATCAATATTACCTCTATTTATAACACTTTCTGGCTTTCTATCTTTAATAATGCGATGCAAATTATTAGCTGTAACTCGTCTTTTTGGTGCGGTTATACTATTTCTCCAAGTTTTTTGAATTTTCATAGCATAAAAGTGTAATTTATTTTCACAATTGATAATATTATATAGGCCACCATCAAGCCAAGATAGGTCGGACTTTCCTCTATTTTTATAATCTTTTAGGCTCATACGCCAATATAGAGCTCGTGGTGGATTAAATGCGTGAAATAATGGTTTATAGAATGATAATGAATGAGCATAAATAAAATGATTTAGGTCTTTGTATTTTTTTCGTGGAAGTAAACTAGTTAAAGAAGTAGGTCCCGTGCTGTATACGACACTATCTAAATATAAATTATGTTGTAATACAGAGATATTACCAGAATATTTATTCCATAGTTTTAAAAGCTCTGAGAAAACAAAATTGTCAGAATAGCGGTCACTGTTTTTATTTCCATACTTTATTAATTCATCCAAACATTGTATAAAATCATGGATATTAGAGCGCCATTCTCTAGGTGTTTTTCCTAAATACGTGTTCCTTAATTTAGTTAAATAAATGTTATAATCTTTATCTACTTGATTAAAATTATAATCAAGGTTACGAGAAAGTGGCATAGGCGCATAAAATTTAGGTTTACAAGCATTGATAATAAATTGATGAACTTTTTTTATTCGCGTTGATTTAGGATTTAAAACAGCAATAACATCGTTATTAGGTACAAGGTTTTCTTGTTCAACGCCGTATTTATCCTTGCTAAAAACACTACCAAAATTAAATAAAAATTCTGAGAGTACTGGTATTATTGGGGGTAAACCTTTAGTCGATACATCAACATCAAAGTCACTATATGTTCCCAAGAGAAAAACTGGTTCAATCCATCGTAAAATATCACTAGCTGCTGCCAAATTACCACCTGCATCCAAATGTGATATTTCATCTTCATAAACTTTTATTAATTGTTGTTCTGAATGTTGATTACACTTAGGAATAATTTTTCGCACATCAACAGCATTCAAATTTTGTTTACAACAAAACACTAAAAGTTCAAAGTGAGAATTTTTAGACAATAATTGACTATCATAAATTAAATTTATTTCATCCTTTGGGCAATTTGCCCTCATTTTAACAAGCCGCAACTGATTTAGATCATTCATAAAAATATCTGGATCTTTACTTAACCAAATTTTGACATGACGATGTGGATTAAGTTCATATTGTTTTCTTTTGGTTAATGTGCCGGTCTTCATGATTTTAATATCTATAGAAATAAAAATTTTTATCGAGAATAGTTGAATATTGAAAGGTTTTTTTAGATTATTTTATCACATGTATTTAAAATTGAGCAAAATAATTCGGCAGTTTTATTAGCATCATAAATAGCAGAATGCGCCTCATCAGCATCAAACTCGATTCCTGCGGCATTTAAAGCTTTGGATAATACAGTTTGTGCGTATACAAGAGCTGCAAGAGTTGCGGTATCAAAACATGTAAAAGCGTGAAATGGTGATTTTAATTTTGTACGGGTGGTGGCGGCTCTTAAGAATAATAAATCAAACCAAGCGTTGTGCCCAACTAATACAGCGCGACTACATTTATTGGCTTTTAACTCATTGTTTACTTTGGCAAATATTTTAATAAGCGCTTCTTTCTCTGGAACAGCAAAGCGCAGTGGTTGATAAGGATCAATCTTATTAAATTCTAATGATTTTTTATCAAGTATGGCTCCTTCATAAGGTAGAATATGTTCAAATGTTTGTTCACCTTTGGAAAAGACACCATTTTCATCCATCTTAATAAAAACCGCACATATTTCTAGCAAAGCATTTTCTTCAGGAACTACTCCTGAGGTTTCTATATCGATTATGACTGGCATAAACCCTCTAAAGCGTTGGCTTAAGTTTTTAAATTTTGTCATAAGCCAACGCTCCATTGTAAAGTTTGCCGAGCAGCCAGAGGAATTACTATATCATTACCTAGCGGCATAGACTCAGGGATTTGTATAGGTTTTTTAATGAGTTCTATTTTGCTGGTGTTTTGTGGTAGCTGATAGAATTCAGCGCCAAATTTACCCATAAAGTTATTAAGTTTTTCAATTGCACCATTATTTGAAAATGCTTCAGCGTATAAGGAGACAGCGAATGGTGCTGAATACACCCCTGCACAACCACAAGCGCTTTCTTTTTGTGATTTGGTATGTGGAGCGCTGTCAGTGCCTGCAAAAAACTTTTTATTACCACTTAGTGCTGCGTTAAGTAAAGAGCGCTGATCGCGTTCGCGTTTTAAAATAGGTAAGCAATAAAAATGAGGTTTTATTCCTCCAGCTAAAAGATGGTTGCGGTTATATAGAAGGTGTTGCGGAGTTATAGTCGCAGCTATATTTTGTGATGCATCATTAATAAATTCACAAGCTTCTTTGGTTGATATATGCTCAAGTACGATGCGTAGATTTGGGAAATTTTTAATGATAGGTATTAATGACTCTTTTATAAAAATTTTCTCTCTATCAAAAATGTCTGCATTAGTTACTTCACCGTGAATCTGTAAGACCGCGTTTATATCTTCTAGTGCAGCAAAATGGGGATATAAATCCTTTAAGTTAGATGCGCCTGCGTCTGAGTTTGTGGTGGCGCCTTTAGGATATAATTTGGCTGATAAAATAAATTCTTCTGCTTTAATTTTGTAGATTTCGTCTGGTGAAACATCTGTAGTTAAATATATGCTCATATATGGATTTAATTGTGAGTTTTTATTTAACTCTTTTAATATGTTGGAGCGATAAGATAATGCTCCGGCAGTTGATGTTATTGGAGGTTGTAAGTTTGGCATAACTAGAATGCGTGCAAAATGTTTAGCTGATCCATTAACGGTATTTTTTAACGTTTCGCCATCCCTAAGATGTACATGCCAGTCATCTGGTTGCGTTATGCTTAAATTTAACACATTGAGCCTCTGCATTGTTAAATAAGACTCTAGGATAACATGTAACCTTAAAAGAATTCAAAAAAATACTTAAAAAACATTGACAAATTATAAGTGTTCTACAATACTGATTCCTCGTAGGTTGTAATATTAAAAGCTGTTTACATTGATGGATGGCAACATTATTTAAAATGATAGTGTTGACAATGAAAGCTAGAGGTATGATAATCTTAGCATGTGCGTGATTTCGATTTAGAGCGATGGTAACGTACAAAATCAATGAAAATAGTAATTGTAATGAAAACGGAAGTTTAATAATAAAAAAGTGGAGAAACATATGTTGAATCTTAAAAAAACAGCTATAGCTGTTCTTGCTTTGAGTAGCGGTGCAGTTTTTGCTGGCACAATGGGGCCTGTATGTAGCGCTGTTAATGTAACAGTTCCATGTGAAAGCACAGCTTGGGATGTTGGTGGTAGAGCTTTATACTTCCAACCAAATGTTACTGCTGGTTCTGCTGGCACTGCTAAAACAATTACTACTGGTTCTGGCCAATCTGTTGATTTTGGTAGAAATCCAAGATGGGGCTGGGGCTTCATGATTGAAGGTTCTTACCACTTCAATACTGGAAATGACCTTAACTTAAACTGGTACCATGTTGGCACAAACAGATCTGGTGGGTTTAATGGTTCAAGAGTTCTTAACACTAATTTCGCTCCAGGAGTTATAACTGACTCAATCAGTACTCCTTTAACTAGTGCTACAGTTAACAGAACTACTGCAAATATATCTCCTAAGTGGGATATGGTTAACTTAGAGTTTGCTCAGCACGTAGATTTCGGTGAAAACAAAAGCATTCGTTTCCATGGTGGTTTCGAATACGCTCGTTTAACTGCTAACAACACTTTAAGAGTTAACGGTAGTTTAACTACAGCAACTGGTACTACACCATCTTTCAGTAATACTGTAGGTAATAACCCATCATACAATGGTTTTGGTCCTAGACTAGGTGCTGATATGGGCTATGATTGGGGTAACGGCTTAGCAATTTATGCTAAAGGCGCTGCAGCTTTATTAGCTGGTTCTAGCAAGTATAGCACAACTAATACTAACGTACTTTTAGCTCGTTCTGTAACAACAAGTGGTTCTGCAACAGTTGTTGTACCTGAATTAGAAGGTAAGTTAGGTGTTGCTTACTCTTATGCAACTGCTCAAGGAGATTTAACTCTTGATGCAGGTTGGATGTGGATCAACTACTTCAACGCAATCCGTGCTCAAGGTACTAACTTGTTAGACGGTCCTGCTACTGGTGACTTTGGTCTACAAGGCGTTTACTTCGGTCTAAAATGGCTAGGTAACGTTGCTTAATTTATTAAGCTAACCAATAAAAAACCCGCTTAATGCGGGTTTTTTATTGGGGTATTTATATTAAAGCGCTGTACGACTTTTTATGTATTATTTAATGAAAAATTGTGCAGCGCTTTACATTAAGTTCTACATATAAAGCGTGAGAGTTATTTATATTTTGTAATAATTTTATCTAAGTGATTTGAAAATAATTGAATATCTTTGGTGTTTAACGGGCTAGGGCCTCCTTGCATTAAACCATTATTGCGTAGAGACTCATTTAAATTTCTCATGGTCAATGCTTGTTTGATGTTTTGTATTGAATATAATATGCCTCTAGGATTTAAAGCTAATGCCCCTTTCCCAATTATTTGATCGGCTAAAATTATATCGCTTGTAATAACCAAATCATGTTGTTCTACATGATTAAATATATAAGAGTCTGCAACATCAAAACCAGCTTCTACTAGAACTTTTTTTATATAAGGAGAAATAGGTGTGGCTGCAAGGTGATTGGCTACTATAAGTAAATGTATTTCTCTTTTTATAGCGCAACGAAATAAGATTTGTTTAATTTGTTTAGGACAAGCGTCACCATCAATCCAAATTTTCAAGCTTTTATTTCCTTTTAGATTTTGCTAGGTAATTCTATATTTTCTATAAGTTCGAGTTCGAAGAAAGATAGCATAAGAACTAATACTAATAACCATCCCATTAATATTAAGCAATACATAAATTTAAAATAAGGAGGTTTATCAGCTAATTTTAATGGATAAATCCCTTTAAGTAAAAATACGATTATACTAGCGAGATTAACCGATGCTAAATTTAAAATAAATAGATCTAGCGCTCCTATTGCATAGTAAGAATATCCGGATCCTATTAATAAGGCAAATGTCACAAGTGGTGGCAGAAGAGATACTGCTACCATAACACCAATAATGGTTTCTGCTACACCAGTTGTAAATGCAAGAGCACCAGCACAACCGGAGGCAAGGGCTACTATTAAATCCCCATTATGATATTGCGTACGAGCTGCTATTTCTGGTAGAGAAGGATCAACTGGCGCTATCGCACCAAAAATATATCCAAGAAATATAACAATAGCTATTCCAATGCCGGCGGTTACTATCGCACGTAATAATAATTTAGATTCTCCTAAAACTAAGCCAAGTGCTATAGCTAAGATAGGTCCTAACATTGGTGCTATAACCATTGCACCAATAATTGCAAGTACACTATTATGGTGTAGGCCTATAGAAGCGACAATTATTGCTAAAATTAACATTGCAACATAAGTTCTTGAATATTCAGCTGACTTTTGAATATCCTCATATAATTCTTCATTTGATATTCTATCTTTACG
>JAUIBC010000083.1 GCA_030427555.1 Gammaproteobacteria bacterium
ATTTTTCCCTTGGATTGTAATTCTTTTAGAAGGCAAATTCATAGCGGCAATGGCTTGTCTAGCCCTACAACTTACCGTTGTAGGTTGGATTCCTGCATCAATATGGGCCTTTAAGGTATCTAAAAGGGTACAATTACCAGAAAATGATATAAATATTACGCAATCTACAGCGGAAACGCAAGAAAAAAATAATCATTCTGTAGATACTAACGAAAAACAAGACGACATAAAGGATAAAGAATGAGTGTAACTGTAATAGTTAATGGTGCGCGAGGGAAAATGGGAACTATTGCTTCTGCAACCATAGATAAACACCCTGAATTCACTTTACTAGCAAAACTTAGTCGAGAAGATAATTTAGAAAAATCTTTACAAGAATTAAAACCACAAATTGTTGTTGATCTAACTACAGCCGAATCGGTTTATGAGAATACTAAAACGATTATTAATAATAATGCCTGTCCAGTCATTGGCACCTCAGGTTTATTAGATGAGCAAATACATTATCTTCAACAATTAGCAGCAGAAAAACGAATAGGTGGCATTATTGTACCTAACTTTTCTATTGGAGCAATATTGATGATGCAGTTTGCTAAATTCGCCGCTAAACTTATGCCTGAAGTAGAAATCATTGAGGCACACCACCAGCAAAAAATTGATTCTCCATCTGGTACCGCATTAAAAACTGCAGATATGATTGCCGCTGCTCGCAGAGAAAGCCCGCTCAAGCTAGAAACACGCGAAATTGTAGAAAATGCTCGCGGTGCGGAATATAAAGATATAAATATCCATTCAATCAGGTTACCTGGATATCTTGCCAATCAGCAAGTAATATTTGGTAACATTGGAGAAACACTTAATATTTGCCATAACAGCATAGACCGTTCATCCTTCATGCCTGGATTAATTATGGCATGCCAAGCAGTCACCAAACAAAATTCTATTTTATATGGATTAGAGAGTCTAATTAATTAGCGGAGATACTACATGGCGAAAATAGGTTTCATTGGCCTAGGACATATGGGATTGCCGATGGCAATTAATTTGCTTAAAGCTGGACATATAGTTACTGGTTATGATTTACAAGCGGAATTCATTCGAGACCTACATGATGCCGGCGGGATAAAAGCCAATACGCTTGTCGAGCTTAGTAAAGATAAGGACTTCATAATTACGATGCTCCAAACGGGCGAACAAGTTATTGGCGTTTGTGATGGCGAGGAAGGATTATTTGCAAATGCCTCACCTAATACAATATTTATTGATTGTTCAACTATTGATGTTCAAAGTTCCCATAATTATCATTATTTAGCAAATAAATATAATTTCCCTAGTTTAGATGCACCCGTTTCAGGAGGTGTTACTGGTGCACAAGCTGCAAGCCTTACTTTTATGGTAGGAGGTAGCAAAAACGTTTTTACAACTGCCTATCCAATATTAAATTCTATGGGTGCTAAGGTAATTCATACTGGAGACGCTGGAAATGGGCAAGCAGCAAAAATATGCAACAACATGTTATTAGGAATAAACATGATTGCCAGCGCAGAAGCATTTATTTTAGGTAGAAAGCTTGGTCTTAGTGAAAAAAAATTACATGAAGTTGTAACAAATTCCTCCGGACAAAACTGGGTGATGGATAAGTATGTACCTGTACCAGGGGTTTTAGAATCAGTGCCAGCTAATAACAATTATTTACCAGGATTTACAACATCAATGATGCTAAAAGATTTGAATCTTAGTCAACAAGCAGCAAAAATCGCAGGAGTAACCACAAGACTTGGAGCACTTGCTCAAAAAATATATCAAGCAGCAGAAAATAATGATCAAGGGGACTTAGATTTTTCAGTTATTATTCAAGAGAGTGATATTTAGTAGCTTATATCTACGCACTACTCTGAATTATTTATAATATAACCTTACCAATTAAAAATAAGACATTACCAATATTTTTAGCGCCAGGAATATAAGTTGCAATTACGCTCACTCTTTTATGATTTATTGAAACCCAAGGCAGTGCCCCTGGAAAAGGAATTCCATTATTAATATCAGGGCGTTGAGTAACAAGTATAGCATAGCCACCACCCAAATTAGTATCTTTGGGAAGATGTAGAACTTTTAAAAAAGCGTACCCTACAACTGGTTCTAAGTATTTATGTGAGTCTAAAAAAGCAAAAGCATATAAACCATGCCAGTCACCTTTGGGATCGTAATATCCTTTACCAAGCCCTCCGCCCCAAGGATTTTCATTGTAGCGCCCAATTCTATTGGCACTATAAGTGAAACGATTATGCCAAGCATAAGCTGGTACATATAATTCATTTTTACCTTCTGTCCAAACAGAATGCAACAACTTATAAGTAGACTGGAATATATCTGGTTTATGACTACAAGGACGACATTTTTTTGGTACAATATTTTTTGATTTATCGGCTGAAAGTCCCAAAATAGGACTCAATAATAAACTGCTAAAAAATATGCTTTTTAAAAGTAATCTTATACTCATTTGATTAACCACATTATAAAAGCCGCGATACTACCCGTAACTGGCATGGTTACAAACCAAGAAAAGAAAATTAATCTAAGCATTGGCCAACAAGTACCAGATAATCCTTGAATCAAACCAACCCCAGCAATTGCTCCGGTTACAGTTTGAGTTGTTGAAACTGGTACCCCATATGCTGTCGCCGTAAAAATCGCAATCATTGTTCCTGTTTCTGCACAACTTCCACGTAGAGTATTAAGTTTAGTAATTTTTTGCCCCATAGTTCTTACAATGCGCCATCCACCAGTTAAAGTACCTAATGCTATCATTGTGTGACAACTAACAATAACCCAAAAAGGCACATAAAAAGCTCCTTGAATTAGTGAGGCTGAGAATAATAAAATGGCAATTATACCCATAGTTTTTTGCGCATCATTTGCGCCATGTGCCATACTTAAACAAGCCGAAGAAACTAATTGAATACCTTTAAATAGCTCATTTACAAAACGCTTCTCTTTATTTTTAAAAAGAAAAGTCGCGATATAGGTAAGGCTTAAACCTAAAATCAATCCAATAACTGGGGCAACAAATATACCAATAACAACCTTAATAATCCCAACCCATTTTATGGCAAGTATCCCACCATGCATCAATGCACCGCCAACTAATCCACCTATTAAAGCTTGAGAAAGACTAGTAGGTAACCCATAATTCCAAGTAACAATACCCCAAAAAATTGCGGCAACTAACGCAGAAAAAATTAATTCTTCTCCCATAATACCAATATCTACAAGATCTTTACCAATAGTTTTGGCAACCGTCATATCAGTAAATAGGAAAGGAATAAAGTTAAAAAAAGCTGCCCAAATCACAGCCATTCGTGGCGTTAATACCCCGGTAGTTACGATTGTTGCAATAGAGTTAGCTGCATCATGAAAACCGTTGATAAAATCAAACATATAAGCTAACAGTATAATACCTATTATAACAGCTATTCCCTGCCCCATATTTTCCTTATATGTAATAACTACCAATAGTTAAAAACTTAGAGCAGATATTCATACACTTCTGCACCAAATATGGCAGTGTGACTGCTCCTGCATCTTCTGCTGTTTGCGCATGCTTGGTTTCGTCTATCTCCATTTGGTGTAAAATTTTTTTGGTTTTCATATCGTTCTTAGGAATTTTAACTATATGATTTTGTAAATGTTTAACCACTTGGCGTTCTGTCTCGGCAACAAAGCCTAAACTCAATCCATCACCTAGCATACCAGCAGTTGCGCCAAGAATTAGTGATCCAACATACCAAACTGGATTTAATATACTTACATGCCCATCCAATTCTCTAAGTCTCTCTTCACACCAAGCCAAATGATCAATTTCTTCGTTCGAGGCTATAAGCATTTGTTCTCGTGTTTTTTCAAGTTTAGCAGTTAAAGCTTGGCCTTGATACAAAGCTTGAGCACAAACTTCACCAGCATGATTTACTCTAATTAATCCTATTACGTGACGTTTATCACTAGAACCCATTTTAATATCAGCAATTTCTCTGCCTGGAGTTTCTCTGGCACAAACTCGTTTTTCTGGCACGCAAATTGTTCTTAAGGCGCTATCAAAGCCACTAATTAAATTATCTAACATTGAAAAATTACGCATGAATAAACTTCAGATAAATTATAATATCTAATAGTATATACCCAATAAACTTCAAAAATAAAACTCTCTATTTGTTTATAGAATCTTTATCAAGCTTGATGTATAATTTATTTACTTTTTATTGCGCGGCTTTTATTTTGTCAAATAATTCAAACTCTTTTTTTAATCATCTACCAATAGCTCTATATGGTGAGATAGCTTCTTTTACTCCATCTAAAGACTTACTAAAACTATATAAACTTACTCGCCAAAGCAAATTTGCTATTGCTTTATGTAACAGACAAGATAAAGACAGCATAAAATACGCAACGGACCTATTTAAAACAAACGGTTCTGTATTAGCCAGCAACAAAAATAATGATAATTATATTTTAAAACAAAATATATTAGCCAGTATGCAATCTCCAAACTCTAACGCATATCATAAATTAGGCGCATTGATGTTTTTAAGTGAAGCAGCAAATATTCCTATGAGTATTTCAGATAACCTTGATAAATTATTACCAAGCAACTTATCAGCCCAAGCTATTACTTATGCTTTATTTTATAAGAAACTATCTTCCCAACAGCAGAAAGATTTAATTAAAAAGATTACCTCGGGAAAAAAAGAAAAATCAGTACAAGATAACTTTCAAAAACTAGAAATATTGCGGGAGCTATCTTTTTGTTTAAATGATACGCAACTAAATTTAGCTACAAAAAGCGTCTCCTCACTCTTATTTGATTTTTTTGCTTACTGTCCTACGAATTTATTGAAAAATATAGCTCGTAGATTAAATAGTGAAAATGTAAATTCAATTTTAATACTATTAATAAATCAACTGTATTTCCAGGACCTAAGGTATCAAATAACATTGGTATCACTCCCTGAAATTCTTCCTTATACCACAACAGAGCAAATTAATTCAGGTTTCGACTATGTTTGGAAACTCATATTAACAAATTATAAAAAACAGGAAGGCCTGGTAATTATAGAAAAAATGATTCCTTACCTTAATGAGGAACAAATAAATTCAATAATAGAAACCCTATTTAAGAATACTAAAAGCAAAAGTGAGCGTATTATGTTAAATGCATTAAATGCATTAATTAAAATTGCTCTACGCATAAATGATAAAGACACAATAAATAAAGTTGCTCGAATAATTATTAAAAATATATATCATAATAAAGAAAACGTGCGGGATAAAACGATAATTTATTTAAAAAGAATTATTAATAAATTAAGTGAAGAAAATATAGTTGAGATTTTAAAGATTACAGCATCTAAAGTTAATGACCGAGATCTACAAAAAACTAGAATAAAAATATTGGCAATTTTAGCCGCCAAAGTTAGTGACGAACAAACAAACGAATTTATAGACACTCTAATTGGAAAATTAAGAGTATCAGATAAACATGTTCAAATAGAAGCAATAAAATCACTAACCACTATCGCCAAAATAGCTAAAGATAAGCAATTTGCCAAAATCACAAATGCTATGCATAGAGAACTTACAAACAATAATGACTTTTTAATGGCAGACCCAATAATAAACTATTTTTATGAAGTATCATCCTTGCTCAATGAAGAGAAACTTAATAGCATTATTCCGAGCATGCTTAGACAATTAGACGAAGTATATGCTTATAAAAAAGCATTAATATTTTTTACATCTATTTTTGACAGAATGGGCCAAGAGCAAAAAAATAATTACATTGCACGTGTCTTTTCTTGGGGCACTCATGGCAACCAACATGATTTTGTGGACGATTATTTAAAAGCTTTAGAAGTAATTGCACCATACATAAATGAAGAACAAATAGACAAACTTATGGAAACCGTCGACTACTGGTTGATTTCTGATTATAAACATAATGATGCAATAAAACTTCTAGAAATAATTGCAAAACATGTCAATAACAAAGAAAAAATAATAAAAAAAATTATTGATATAGTCACAAATCCTAAAGTTGAATTTAAAAATAGTTTTACCGATACATTAAGCAGATTAATGATGCACAGTGATTACGCACGCATTGCTTTAAAAAATAAATTTAATAAGGCAGAAGAAAATAATACGCCAGCATACTATGCTTTCTGTCTTATTCTTGATGCATATACAAACATTATTACGGAACAACCTTCAAACGCTTCTGAAAAATTAAATATACAAGCAGAATCTTCCGAAGAATCTTCCGAGCATAAAAGACGAAGGCTTTTTTAGCATGGTTTATAATGCGTACAATAGCGCATTAATTTACATGAACGAGCCAGCTCGCATTTGCATTAACATCTTTTAATGCAAAATAATGGATTAGTCCTCACGACTTATTTCAAATGACTAATTAGTGAACGTCAAATTTAAAACTGCCGAATCTTTAGTACATCAATTGAGAATCGGAATATATAATGGTAATCTAAGCAGTTATTGTTGTTGGGTTTTAGACCAACAATAATAATGTAATAATATTTTTTAGGAAACACTTTATATGAGTATAATTAATTTTTTAAAACGCTTATTTTGTTGTGGCAAAAAGACCTCTAGACAAGAGGGCAAGATTAAATTTTTTGACAGAAAAAAGCGTTTTGGTTTTATAATTTCCGGGAAAGAAGAATATTTTTTCCATGCCGCGGCTACTAAACCAAAAGATTTTCGTGCACTTCAAGATGGGCGCGCGGTTACTTTTGTAGTTATTAAGGGTAAAAAAGGACCTCAAGCGGATAAAATAGAAATAGTTAGGTGAATATCATGACTAAGAAGGAATCATCTGTACAAGATCATATATTAAAACTTAATACATATCTAAATTCACGAATTTTAGGGCAGTCTAGTTTAGTCTCAAGACTATTAATATCCCTATTAGCCGATGGGCATTTATTAGTAGAAGGAGCTCCAGGACTTGCTAAAACTCGTGCTGTTAAGGAACTGTCAGCTGGCGTTGAAGGATCATTCCATCGTATTCAATTTACGCCAGATTTACTGCCAGGAGATTTAACAGGTACAGATGTCTATCATCAGGAAGATGGATCTTTTGTTTTCTTACCAGGACCAATTTTTCATAATATTGTCCTTGCAGATGAAATAAATCGTGCTCCAGCAAAAGTACAATCAGCCTTGCTTGAAGCAATGGCTGAGCGACAAATCACAATAGGTAGCAAGACTTATCCATTACCAGAGTTATTTCTGGTAATGGCTACCCAAAATCCAATTGAGCAAGAAGGTACTTACCCTCTACCTGAGGCACAATTGGATCGTTTTTTAATGTACGTAACTATTTCTTATCCAAATAAAGATGTGGAGAAAGATATTTTAGATTTAGCTAGATCTGAAGCGATGAATGGCAAACAATCGATTCGGGATCAGGCTGAGCCGCCAGTAATTACGCAACAAACTCTTTTTAAGGCGCGCCAAGAAGTATTAGAAGTCTATACTAGTGCGGAACTTGAACAATATATAGTTCAACTCGTAATCGCAA
>JAUIBC010000084.1 GCA_030427555.1 Gammaproteobacteria bacterium
AGGATCAACTGCTTACGCACTTTCAGCCGGAGGGCCTATTCTTCATCCCGAACTTGGAGCTATCGTTATGGTGCCAATGTTCTCGCATAGTCTAAGCTCTAGACCACTAGTTTTTGCCAGCGACTCTCTTGTCGAACTACATATAAGCGAAGAAAATGAAAATAATCTACAAATAAGCTGCGATGGCAACAAATCCAATATAATTAAACCAGGACAAATTATCACAATCGAAAAACATAAACAAAAACTACAACTTTTGCATCCACCAGACTATCATTATTACGATACATTAAAAACCAAACTTGGTTGGGCATAGTAAATAAGGTTAATTATGTTAACATCACTTTATGTTGAAAATTTTGCGATAGTATCACGCTTAGAATTAGACTTTACTAATAAAATGAGCGCGTTTACAGGTGAGACCGGTGCTGGTAAATCTATCATGATCGATGCTTTAATGTTAGCCTTAGGAGAACGAGCAGATGCATCAATTATCAGAGCTGATGCAGATAAATGTGAAATTCAAGCATGCTTCATCGCCAACCCTAATTCAACAACAGATAAATGGCTCATAGAGAATGATGCCAAAGGCAATAATTCAGAAACAAAGTTAAGGAGAGTTATCTACCCAGAGGGGCGCTCTAAATCATACATAAATGATATACCTTTTAGTTTGCATAAAGTAAAAGAATTAAGTGCTACTTTAGTAGATATTCATGGACAACATCAACACCAAACTTTACTTAATCATCAAACACATCGTACGCAATTAGATGAATACGCAGGCCATAGCGATTTACTAAAAAAAACCCAAAAATATTATCTTGAATGTACAGAATTAACTCAAAAAATAAATGCATTAAAACTAATAAATGATGACACAGAAAAAGCGACCTTACTCCAATATCAAATTGATGAGTTAAATCAATTAGAACTTATGGACGGCGAAGTAGACACACTCCATAATGAACATAAACTATTGCACAATGCCAAAGAATACTTAGAAAACATTCAAGCAACTTGTAGTTTGTTACGCTCCGAAGATGAGCCAAATATAATTGACTTATTAAATACGAGCTTACATCATCTTCAAACCCTACCTACAGATGAACCAAACATAAATACAGCAATGGAACTTATAAATAATGCGCAAATACAATGTGAAGAAGCATTACATGAGATACTAAGCTTTTCTGCAAAAGTACAACTTGATCCAGAACGTCTCGCCACAATTGAAGCTCGCATGGGAGAATTGCATCGTATTGCACGTAAATATCAAATAGATGTTCAACAATTATCATCTAAAGCATCTGAATTACAAGCAGCACAACAGAAAATATCTGCGAATAAACAAATTAAAGAACAATTACTAACAGAGCTTAGTAAGAATCAAGAATTATATAATGATGCAGCAATTGCGCTACGCAAATCTCGACTTAAATATGCCAAAAACCTTAGCAAAGAAATTACTGATGTTATTAGAAATCTCGGCATGCCAAAAGGCTTGGTCGAAATAGAGATAACTCCTCAGGATAAAATGCAAATTCACGGTTTAGATAAGGTTGAATATAAAGTTTGTACAAATCCAGGTATGAACCCTGATTCCTTAGCTAAGATAATATCTGGTGGAGAATTATCAAGAATTAGCTTAGCAATTCAAATGATAACCGCTCAACGCGGCTCTACTCCAACTTTATTTTTTGATGAAGTTGACGTTGGCATCGGCGGTGCTACTGCCGCTTTAGTTGGAAAGCTACTACGTAATCTTGGCGAACGTCTCCAAGTTTTTTGCGTAACTCACCAACCACAAGTCGCAGCATGCGCCCATCAACATTTCTTAGTATCAAAAATAATTAAATCAGGGAAAACATATACCAATATCAAACTTTTAACAAAACAAGAAAAAATAGATGAAATCGCAAGGATGTTAGGTGGTATAGAAGTTACAGAACAAACTACTTTACATGCCAAAGAGATGCTAGAGTATTGAAGATATGCAATGTGCGGCTTTTTACACGGAACAAATTTTTAATAATCAGGAAACCAAATGGTTTTACGCACCGCATTAATTATCTCAGATACATCAAGCTTTGAATAACCTGAGTTAATGGCTTCATTAATAACTGCAATTGCTATTTTTTCACTAACCGCCCTTATTTGTGAAAGCTCGGGCAAAACTAAAGTTTTATCAATATTCCAATCTTGAGCCGCCTTGCTTAACGCTTTAGCTGCTTGTAAAAACATCATATCTGTTACACGAGTTATACCACCAGCTAGTACTGCCAATCCCATTCCAGGAAATATATAAGCATTATTAGATTGTGATATCTTATATGTTTTACCTTGATAAACTACATCACCAAACGGGCTACCAGTTGCAACTATTGCAGAACCATTAGTCCAATTAAATAAATCTGTTGGATTAGCCTCAGAGCAAGAGTTAGGATTGGATAAAGGGAAAATAATTGGTCGCTTACAATACTTATACATAGTAGTAACTATCTCTTTGGTAAATTGATTACTATGTCCTGATACTCCAATTAAAATATTAGGCTTCACATGTGCTATAACATCAAGCAAACTATGTTTATCTTTATGCCCCCATTTAGCAAGCTCATTATGTTTGCGAGCTAAAGGTTTTTGAAAATCTAATAAATCTGACATTGCATCATGCAGCAATCCATCTCGATCAACTAAATAAAACGCATTTCTCGCATCTGATTTTGTTCTACCTTCTAAAGTAAACGCTTCGATTAATTGCTCACTGATTCCACAGCCAGCAGAGCCAGCGCCAAGTACTACTACTCTTAAATCCGCGACATTATATTTGGCTATTCGAATAGCTGATAAAACAGCAGCAACAACTACTGCAGCCGTGCCTTGAATATCATCGTTAAAGGTACATAACTTGTCTCGATTGCGCTCAAGTAAAGGATAAGCATGATCTTTAGCAAAATCTTCAAACTGTAATAAAACATTAGGAAAATGCTTATTAACAGAAGCAACGAATTTATCTAAAAAATTCATATATTCATCACCAACAACCCTTTTATGTCGCCACCCTAAATATTGAATATCTTCAAGATTACCAATATTATTAGTGCCAACATCTAAAATTATCGGTAACGTATATCGTGGATGAATTCCACCTAACCCAGTATATAGAGATAATTTGCCAATAGGTATGCCAAGCCCACCAACTCCTTGATCACCTAACCCAAGAATTCTCTCTCCATCAGTTACAACAATAATTTTTATTTCTCGAGTCTGCGCTATTTTTGCAAATATCTCATCCATAATATCTTGATTATTGTAACTAATAAAAACTCCGCGTGCCTGACGATAAATATGATGAAATTTCTCGCACGCCTCACCTACAACTGGGGTATAAATTAACGGTAATGTTTCGACAATGTTTTCCACAACATACCGATAAAACAAAACCTCATTTCTATCTTGCAAAGCACGCAAAAATATATGCTTACCAATATCATTATCAATTAAAGCTATTTCATCTCGCACTCTTAATAACTGATCTTGAATGCTTTCAACACAATCTGGCAAAAGCCCATGTAATCCATATTTTTCACGTTCTTTATAACTAAAAGCAGTATCTTTATTTAACAAAGGATCTCTTAGTAATTTAAAGCTAGATTGGGTGTTTTTAGGCATAATCTTTAAGCGCAACTATTTTATTTTTTATAAATTTAGTTTAGTATCCAAAACACAAGTCCGCAATATAAAAAATTATGCGCATACCAAATTATATCTTATTTATATATTTATGCTTATTTACTTGCACAACGTTTGCAAATAACTCACCTGTTTTATTAGATATTAATAATAACAAGATAGAGTTCACTAAATTAAAAGGAAAATGGATTTTAATTAATTTTTGGGCAAGTTGGTGCGAACCATGCGTTACTGAAATTCAAGAATTCAATAAATTATCTGCAAAACACAAAAATACGATGCGTATTTTTGCGGTAAACTATGACTCTCTAAACGCCAAAGAACAAAAAAGTATTGCACAAAAATACGCTATCAATTATCCAAGCTTAATTCAAAGCTCCATTAATAAGCTTAATCTTGGTAACATCCCAGTTATTCCTATAACTTACATATTTAACCCACAAGGAAAACTTGCCACCAAATTATATGGTGGCCAAACAGTTGCAAGTATTGAACAAACTATTAGCGACCTGGAACAACGGTAGATACAGAATGCTTAAATACCATCTGTACCACTGTGCCTTTAAGCAAAATAACATGGTCATCAAATTCATCAATTATACCATGCAGCTTAATACCATTAACTAAAAATATGGATACAGGCGCACCTTCCTTGCATAACTTTTGTAAAAAGTCATTTTGTAACTTGCTTAATTCTGGCATTACCCACTCCCTTTTCTTATTGTTAAAAATTAAAATTATTATTTACAATGTCAATTATCGACGGCTATTAGTGAAACTTTAATAACCAGAATTATAAGTCAGGATTTACGAAAAAATCCGAGGTCAAAGCAAAATATAAACAAATAAAAGTTGAAGCCATGTGAAATATTCACATAAAAAGGTTGGGATGGATGCTTTTTAACCCATTCGTACCGAGGAGCTGCGAAGCAGCGTCTCGAAGTCCTCAGTTCAAACGGGATTTGGAAATATCGTTTTTGTCACATAAATTTTGTGTAAATTCATCAAGATATAAAGCCAGACTCTTACGAATTCTTTAAATATCTATATTTTCAGCATCTAGAGCATTTGTTTCTATGAACTCTCGCCTTGGATCTACGCAATCACCCATTAGTGTTGTAAATATCTCATCAGCAGCTACCGCATCTTCGACTGTAACTTGTAACATACGTCTAACTTCAGGATCCATCGTAGTTTCCCATAACTGATCAGGATTCATTTCACCAAGACCTTTATAACGCTGAATTGTCTGACCTCGCTGCGCATCATTCATTAACCAATTTAACGCTTCAGCAAAACTGTTAACTTGCGTTGATTTATTACCTCGTTCAATTGAAGCATCTTTATCTATCGCTTTTAATAATTCCTGATTAATTTCATGCATGAGCTTATAATCTTTTGAACCTAAAAACTCCGAACTCAATATAGTCGTATGATAACTGCCATTTTGCATAGAAGTTATTATTAAGGAATGCTTATGCTCTTCATCATCGCTTTTTAGCTCAACTTTAAATTCTTGACTATGCCTATCATCACTTTGCAGACTATTAGTCAAAGACTGAATTTTACTTTGATCCTTAAAGTCTTCTATGGTTAAAAAATCATTATCTAAAACTTTTTGTAATATATTTTGCGGATAACGCCTAGAATATTTTTTCAAAAGCTTCTCTAATAAACGATACCTTTGCACAAGGGCATTTAATGCCGTTGCTGATATAGGTGGCGCCCCATTACCTGGATAAAACAATGCACCATCCAATGCATTTTGAGTTAAATGTACAAATAAAGCATCATCATCTTTAACATATTGTTCAGATTTTCCTTGCTTAATTTTATATAAAGGAGGTTGCGCTATATAAATATAACCTCTTTCAATAAGCTCAGGCATCTGTCTATAGAAAAAAGTAAGGAGTAATGTGCGAATATGCGCTCCATCAACGTCAGCATCTGTCATAATAATTATTCTATGATATCTAACTTTATCAGGATCATATTCGTCAGAGCCTATGCCACACCCCAGAGCCGTAATTAAAGTTGCAACCTCTTGTGAAGATAACATTTTATCAAATCTAGCTTTTTCAACATTAAGAATTTTACCTTTTAACGGTAAAATAGCTTGATATTTTCTATCCCTCCCTTGTTTAGCAGAGCCTCCCGCAGAATCACCCTCAACTATATATAATTCAGAAAGAGCAGGATCTTTTTCTTGGCAATCAGCAAGCTTTCCAGGTAAACCCGCAATATCTAAAGCACCTTTACGCCTAGTCATATCTCGCGCACGTCTAGCTGCTTCGCGTGCACGCGCTGCATCTATCATTTTATTAACTATAATTTTTGCAACTTGTGGATTTTCTAATAGAAAATCATTAAATTTTTCTGCAACAGCTGATTCAACAGCAGATTTAACTTCGGATGAGACCAACTTATCTTTGGTTTGTGACGAAAACTTTGGATCAGGGACCTTCACTGACAGTACTGCAGTCAAACCTTCACGTGCGTCATCTCCTGTCGTTGCAACTTTAGCTTTTTTAGCGTAGCCTTCCTTCTCTATATAATTATTTAATGTTCTAGTTAAAGCAGAACGAAACCCGGCTAAGTGAGTTCCACCATCTCTTTGTGGAATATTATTTGTAAAACAATATAAATTTTCTTGATAGGTATTATTCCATTGCATGGATAAGTCTATACCAATCCCATCCTTCTCTGTCTGCATAGAAAAAATTATTGGCACAATTGGAGTTTTATTTCTATTTAAATGCTCAACAAAAGCACTAATTCCACCATTATATAAAAAGGTATCATGTTTGTTCTCATCACGTTCGTCTTTTAATTTTATACATATACCTGAGTTCAGAAATGACAACTCACGTAAACGCTTAGCTAAAATATCATAATGAAACTCTATGTTGTTAAATGTACTTGCACTTGGCTTAAACCAAATATAAGTACCTGTGCTATCTGCAGTTCCAGTTATTTCTAATGGAGCTTGTGGCTCACCATGTTTATAATGTTGTTCATAAACGCTATTATTACGCTTTATTTTTAAATGTAATTGTTCTGATAAGGCATTTACAACAGACACCCCAACCCCATGCAATCCTCCTGATACTTTATAGGAATTGTCGTCAAACTTACCCCCAGCATGTAAGATAGTCATAATGACTTCAGCAGCAGATCGTCCTTCTTCTTTGTGTATATCAACAGGAATACCACGACCATTATCGGAAACAGAAATTGAATCATCAACATGAATGGTTACAGAAATTTCTGTACAATGTCCAGCTAATGCTTCATCAATAGAATTGTCAACCACCTCAAAAACCATATGATGTAAGCCGGTACCATCATCTGTATCACCAATATACATTCCCGGCCTTTTTCTAACCGCGTCTAATCCCTTTAAGACTTTTATGTTTGTTGAATCATATGAAGTTTTCTCGATGCTCATTATGCAGTCCTGTTCAAGTACGCGAAAATAAATTTATTATATCACATTACACCTTTAACATAACTAGATAACCGTTCTAATTTGACTTATTTAAAAAGTGAAACGATATTTATAAAATAAATAGTTTATTTTTGGATCTTAATTATATGGCTTTGAGACTAATAGAAATAGTTTTACAAAAGAAAAATCTGGATAAAATTCGCAACTTTCTTGAAAGCCATGACATCATAGAACATCGCGAACTTAAACTATATAGTGACAAAATGTTAATTAGGATTCTTTTAGAAGCAGAGCAAACTGGACCTATTTTAAACTTTTTTAATGAAAATTTCACTGATGCAAATAATCACTTAGTAATTTTACCAGTTGAAGCGGTTATTCCTCGTTTAGAGAAAATTGAATCTGCTACAATTTCAAAGCAACGTAAAGA
>JAUIBC010000085.1 GCA_030427555.1 Gammaproteobacteria bacterium
AAACCGAGAATTACAGGAGTTAATGATAAATTATTAGCTGAATGCTAATTTATAAGCATTTTCATCGAACTCAGGTTTTTAGGTTGTACAAATAGAAAAAACAATGTACAATTCAAGGTTAATTAAAAAACAAAAGGCATTAATATCATGGCGAACACCTTGATAGATATTATAGATTCCAAGCCAATTCTATTATCATTAGTACGTTATAAACAGGCATTGAAAGCTGTTCATCCACCAGCAGATATTACAGATGCTCGCATCGCGCTTGCTTACATGACTTTTTTAGTGGATCAATTGGTTTTATTGATTAAGCTTGTAGAAAAACGAGAAAAGGAGAAGCGTTCTAATCAAAAGATGAATGCTACGCCTACCATACAAGTTCAATTCCTTACTGAAATTTGTCAACGCCTAGCAATATCTGAGCAAAATCCAAATATTTCAATAAATATTCTTGAAACGAGGTCTGATATAAACTATAGGCGCGCCTCGACAACTACCACCAGACTAACGGAACTCGAAAGAGATCAACCGGAGCAGAGTGGTTTGATAACCTTAATCACTATTAAAGATCAATTGGTTAGTGAGTTAAATAAAGAAATATTAGATCCAGAAAAAAAATGGAATAAAGTAAAATTAATCGCTGGTATAATTGCTGCCATTTTATTTTTCACTGCAATCATTATGCTTGTTGCAACTCACTCCTATACATTACCTTATATCATCATTATGGCTACATTCGCAGCTACTGGCATCCTAGCACCATTTATTGGCCTACCTTTTAAATCAGGTCAACTAAGCTTGTTAGACTATATTTTCTTTAATCCGTCAGCAAAACAAATACAACGATGTATCGATGATATTAATTATCCAATGTTTGAAGGGAAAAAAGAGTGTAAAATGTTAGCAAATACTACTAAATCTAGCGATAATTCAGTTCTGATAACTGGTATTTTTGCTCAAAAATCCAACTCATCAACACGTTCACTTCAAGAGTTAGTAGAAGAGGAATATCAGACAATAAGTAGACAAGCGTATTAGGCTTGCTTATTCTTCAAAACTTGTAGCCGGAGTTCGATGAAAATACTTATAAATTATTAGCTAAATGTTAATTTATAAGTATTTTCATCTAGTTGAGGTTTATAATCTCTGTCAAAAATAATTCGCCATGTGTTAATTCTCATGTAAAAACCCCAAAAATAAACTCTAACACCCAAGTTACTCATACAGGACTTACTGAGTTTTTTGTAAGTCCTGTTTTCATTATATAGCCGTGCTATAACAATCTATTCTATTGAAAATATTGATTGAAGTTCGGTTGAATATTTATTAACAAACGCTTGCCCAATTCCTTTTACTTTCGCAAGATCATTTATATTTGTATATTTACCATGTTCTGTACGATAGCTGACTATATTATTTGCGCGTTTTTCACCTATGCCTTTGAATGAGTTAGTTAACTCTGCTACAGTTGCGGTATTTAAATTTATTTTTTTATTTATTGTTGGGGATGATGACGGTTGCTTAGTTTTAGTATCTGGACTAGTTGCGGCAATACCGACATTAGATAAAAAAGATAAAGATAACGCAATAGCAAATAATTTTGCTTTCATAACAATTCTCCTTAATTGATTGGACTTTAATTTAATTAGGATTTACATTAAATTTTAAATTTATATGTAATCCTATTGATTATTAAATTGCATACTTGTTTCGAATTTAAAAATCAGAATGATTATTACATTTATTATTTATTTTTGTCGATAGGTTTTAAAAAGTTTTTGTAATTAATATCGTTTTTTAAACAAAGTTCAGTTAAAATACTAAATATTATAAGCAAGGAGAAATAAAGCCAATGTTTAGGAAACTAAGAGGTATGTTTTCCAATGATTTATCAATAGATCTTGGAACAGCCAATACTCTTATCTATGTTAGAGATCGTGGAATTGTATTAAATGAACCTTCAGTAGTCGCGCAGCGTACTGAGTCTGGGCAAAAACGTGTAGTTGCTGTTGGTCTAGAAGCTAAGAGAATGCTTGGTAGAACGCCTGGTAACATTAATGCCATTCGTCCTATGAAAGACGGAGTTATTGCTGATTTTTTTGTGACAGAAAAGATGTTGCAGCATTTTATTCACAAAGTGCATGAGAACAAATTCCTACGTCCAAGTCCGCGAGTTTTAGTTTGTGTGCCTTGCGGATCAACTCAAGTTGAAAGACGTGCTATTCGTGAATCTGCAATGGGAGCTGGTGCTCGTGAGGTTTTTTTGATAGAAGAACCTATGGCGGCAGCACTTGGCTCTGGAATGCCAGTTGAGGAAGCTAGTGGTTCAATGGTTGTTGATATTGGTGGTGGAACTACCGAAGTTGCTATTATCTCCTTGAGTGGCATAGTATACCACCAATCAGTAAGAATTGGTGGCGATAAATTTGACGATGCTATTGTTTCTTATGTTCGCCGTAATTATGGAACATTAATTGGTGAAACAACTGCAGAGAGAATTAAGCATGAAATTGGATTTGCTTATCCTAATCGTGAATTGTTTGAGATAGAGGTTAGGGGCCGTAATTTAGCTGAAGGCGTGCCTAGAAGTTTCAAACTAACTAGCGCTGAGATTTTAGAAGCTTTACAGGAGCCTCTATCTGGTATAGTTGGAGCTGTGCGAGCAGCTCTTGAGCTTGCTCCACCAGAGTTAGCTGCAGACATTGCCGAGCGCGGAATGGTTTTAACTGGAGGCGGGGCGCTTCTTAAAAATATGGATACACTTTTGATGGAAGAAACAGGTTTGCCAGTATTAGTAGCTGAGGAGCCTTTAACTTGCGTCGCAAGAGGTGGCGGTAAGGCACTAGAAACTATGGACTTGCGTGGCGGTGATTTTCTCTCAACAGAATAATATTCGAAGTAGGCTATTTGTTGAAAAAAAGCTATCTTCATTAAGATTTGCTATTGCTCTGGTATTGGCTGTTGGGTTATTGATTTCTGATCATCATAATCGTAATTTAAGCAAATACATTCGTAGTGTTTTTTCGATTTTAGTCACACCTTTACAGTTTGCGGTTGATTACCCAGTGCGTATTGTAGGTTGGGCTGGTTCAGTTTTAGGTAGTAAGCAATCATTAATTGTTGAAAATATGCGTTTGCGTTATAAGCAAACGATGCTTGAGGCTAGTTTGCAAAAACTTATGACTATTCAAGCAGAAAATTCTGAGTTAAAAAGCTTGTTATTAGCATCCACCTCAGATGATACTCAAGCCATGGTAGGGCAAATTTTAGCTATTGATACTTCAAGCAATAGGCATATTGTTATTATTAATAAAGGTAGTCGTGATAAAGTTAGTGTTGGTCAGGCAGTTCTGGACTCGAAAGGAGTTATGGGGCAAGTTATAGACGTTGGTTTTATGACAAGTACGGTCTTATTGATATCAGATTATAAGTGCGCGGTACCTGTTCGCAACGAACGTACTGGAGAGAATGCTATTTTGGTAGGTAACAATGATATGAGTAACTTGTCATTAATTAATTTGCCAAAAACATCTAATATTGCGATAGGAGATTTATTAGTGACTTCTGGATTAGGTAGACGTTATCCTGAAGGATACCCTGTTGGTAGAGTAACTAAAGTTATTGATAATACTGATGATGATTTTATAAAAGTATCTGTTTATCCGATTGCAAACTTAAATAGAAGTCGTTTAGTCTTGCTAATTTGGCCTCAAAAAGATCATAATGATTTAACCAAGCAAATTAATGAGCGGCTTAAAGCTTTAGAAGAGGGTTTTGTATGAATTTTTCAAATTCAAACAAAAAGCTCCATAGTAATATTAGTTATTATGGAAGTATGTCTAAGTTTTTTTTAGTTGCACTTGGGGCCTTGGTTTTGAATATTTTGCCTTTGCCAAGTGTAATAGAAATGTATAGGCCTAATTTTATATTATTGTTAGTATTGTATATTCAATGTTGTATGCCTATTTATTTTCGTATAACTTGGGTATTTTTGTTGGGTATTTTTTTAGATGTATTATCTGTTAGCATTATTGGTCAACATTCATTAGCATTGATTGTTACATGTTGGGCTGCTACCACGAGACCTAATAATTTTAAATATTATTCAATGTTACAACAGATGAGCGTAATTTTTTTATATTGCTTACTTTATTATTTAATAATTTTATTTACGGATTTATTTTTTGCGATAAATGTTAATGTTTATAAATCTATAAGTTTAGCATTTTTTAGTGTAGTATTTTGGCCAATATTAAGAATATTATTTACAACTCCACTTGAGTCCAGGGCTTGTTAAAAATTGTTAGTAGCCCTTAATACATAAAAGGATAATTCAATGACTTTTGAAAAAATTAAAATTCCAGCAGATGGTGAACTAATAAGCGTAAATAACGATTTTAGTTTAAATGTTCCAAATAATCCTATTATCCCCTTTATTGAAGGTGATGGAATTGGACCTGATGTTACTAGAGCTATGCTTAAAGTAGTGGATGCTGCTGTTGCAAAGGCTTATGATAATGCTAATAAGATTGCATGGATGGAAATTTATGCTGGTGAGAAAGCTATTAGAGTTTATGGTGATAATGCATGGTTACCGAAGGAAACTCTTGATGCAATAAAAAAATATAACGTAGCGATAAAAGGTCCGTTAACAACACCAGTAGGCGGAGGAATTCGTTCGCTTAATGTTCAAATCAGACAGGAATTAGATTTGTATACATGCCTACGTCCGATTCAATATTTTCAAGGCGTTCCAAGTCCTGTAAAAGAACCATGGAAAACCAACATGGTAATTTTTAGGGAAAACTCAGAAGATATTTATGCTGGTATTGAATGGCCTGCTGATAGTCCTGAAGCTAAAAAAGTTATTAAATTCTTGCAAGATGAAATGGGAGTAAAGAAAATCCGTTTCCCAGATTGTTGTGGAATAGGAATTAAGCCTGTATCAAAACAAGGTACTGATAGGATTGTGCGTGCTGCTATTCGATATGCAATTGATAATAATAGAGACTCAGTAACATTAGTCCATAAGGGCAATATAATGAAATTTACTGAAGGGGCATTTAAAGACTGGGGATATGAATTAGCTAAAAAAGAGTTTGGTGCTAAAGATTATCAAGGCGGACCGTGGATGGAAATTACTAATCCTAAAACAGGAGAACCAATTATTATAAAAGATGTAATTGCAGATGCATTTTTACAGCAGATACTCTTAAGACCAGCAGAATATAGCGTAATTGCTACCTTAAATTTAAATGGTGATTATATATCAGATTCATTAGCAGCTCAGGTAGGAGGTATTGGTATAGCTCCTGGCGCTAATATGAGCGATAATATAGCTGTATTTGAAGCAACACATGGAACAGCTCCAAAATATGCTGGGCAAGATAAGGTAAATCCTGGTTCTTTAATATTGTCTGCGGAAATGATGTTGCGCCACATGGGTTGGTTTGCTGCTGCGGACTTAATTATTGCTTCTATGGAAAAAGCTATTATAAATAAAACAGTTACCTATGATTTTGCTCGATTAATGGATGGGGCAACACAAGTTAGCTGCTCCGGATTTGCAGAAGCCATGATCAATAATATGTAAAAATCAAATTATTTATTTTAAGATTTATACTGGCCAAATAGCAGAAATAAGTCTATAAAAATAATGAAGGGTGTATATTTATGGGGAACAGAAACGAAGCACAATTTGAAGATTTGAAAGTTTCGGAAGTTCTGCCTTTGACAGAACTTTCTGAACCCAAAAAATATAAAATATTTATATTAAATGATGACTATACTCCCATGGATTTTGTAGTAGAAATTCTTATGAAGTTTTTTTATTTGAGTGAAGAGGCGGCAACTCAAATAATGTTGCAGATTCATAAAGAAGGCCGCGGATTATGTGGAATTTATCCGCGAGACGTTGCTGAAACTAAGGTTGTTTTAGTAAATGAATTTTCTAGGCTTAATCAATATCCATTATTATGTAGTATGGAAAAAGAATAAACTAAAACATATTGGCGATGATGGATAAGGAGCGATGAATATGCTAAATAAAGAGCTTGAGTTTACGTTAAATTTGGCTTTTAAGGATGCGAAAGAACGACGCCATGAATTTATGACTGTCGAGCATTTATTGCTGGCATTACTTGATAATCCTTCTGCTGGTAACGTGCTTCAGGCATGTGAGGCAAATATAGAAGAATTACGCAAAGACTTAGAAGAATTTATTAATGAAACTACGCCGTTAATACCTAAAGATGATAATACTCGTGAAACACAGCCAACTTTAGGGTTTCAACGAGTTTTACAACGCGCAGTTTTTCATGTGCAATCTGCAGGTAGAACTGAAGTAAGCGGAGCTAATGTTCTCGCAGCAATTTTTAGTGAACAGGAAAGTCAAGCCGTTTATTTTCTACGTCGTGAAAACATAACTAGACTTGATGTCATAAATTATATTTCACATGGTGTTTCTAAATATCAAGCTAACGAATTTCGGGATAATATGAATTCTGCGGCTGATGAAGATTCTCTTGGCCAGGAGACAACAGAATCACCACTTGAAAGTTATTGTATGAATTTAAATAAAAGGGCAAAGCTTGGTAAAATTGACCCTTTAATTGGTCGAAATGAAGAAATACAAAGAACAATCCAAGTACTATGTCGCAGACGTAAAAATAATCCTTTACTTGTAGGAGAGGCCGGCGTAGGTAAAACTGCTATAGCTGAAGGTTTAGCGCGTAAAATAGTCGATGGTGATGTTCCAGATGCTATTCGTAAGTGTGTAGTATATTCTTTAGATTTGGGTTCTCTTTTAGCCGGTACTAAATATAGAGGTGATTTTGACAAAAGGCTTACAGCCGTTTTAAAACAATTAAGTGAACAAGAAAGCGGTGTTTTATTTATTGATGAAATTCATACAATAATTGGAGCTGGAGCTGCATCTGGTGGTGTAATGGATGCTTCAAATTTAATAAAACCATTGCTTGCTAATGGTGAGTTAAAGTGTATTGGTTCAACTACTTATCAAGAGTATCGTGGAATATTTGAAAAAGATAAAGCACTTGCTAGACGCTTCCAAAAAATCGATGTTTGCGAACCAACTGTTGAAGAAACCTATGAAATTTTAAAAGGTTTGAAAGCTCGTTTGGAAGAACATCACGGAGTGAAATTTTCTGTGCCTTCATTAAAAGCTGCAGCAGAATTATCTGCAAAATATATAAATGATAGATTTTTACCAGATAAAGCGATAGATGTGGTTGATGAGGCTGGAGCATATCAAAATCTTCTAACTACTAATAAAAGACGTAAAATTATATCAGTTTGTGAGATTGAAAATGTAGTTGCAAAAATTGCTAGAATTCCTGTTAAAAAAGTATCAGCTAGTGATAGGGATACTATGAAAAACCTTGAGCGTGATTTGAAGTTATTAGTTTACGGTCAAGATGAGGCTATTACCTCTTTGTCATCAGCTATCAAACTCTCAAGATCAGGGTTACGTGATCCAGAGAAACCTGTTGGGTGTTTCTT
>JAUIBC010000086.1 GCA_030427555.1 Gammaproteobacteria bacterium
TTACTTAATCAAATAAAATTTAAAAAAAATAAAAATAAAATTGTTCTAGTAAATATTATAGATCCCAAATATTTACTAGAATCTCATAAAATATCTTATAGATACATCACGATTAATAGCGTAATTGAAAAATTACTCAAAGAGAACCCAAGAATAATTGCATCAGGTATAATTATTACCCACCCTCTCACAGAAGTAGCCAAGGATATGGAGGCTATTCTTCAAAAAGATGTGTTAAGTTCTCCCACAACAATAAAACTGTTAAAAGATTACGATAAAAAATTTTTAAATACTATCCGTAACAATAAAGTAATTCTACCAATTTTATTAACACAAGGAACAATACAATATGGTACATTGCCTACACCAATCATGAAAGTTCAAAACAATAATTTTCCATTACATAATGTTCAAGGATATATAACAAATTACAAAGAATTGCAAAACTCAACAAAATATAGCGGAGTTACAACAACGTTAATAAATAATAATTTTGATAACAATAAAAATCCTTTACTAGTAAAACACAACTTGGATGTATATCCAGCATTATCTTTAGCAATAGCAATGGAACTATTTCCGGAAAGAAAAATAAAATTAAATACTACGCAAATTGGCAATACCACTTATTTAAAATCAATTAACTTTGGTAAGCAAGTGATTCCTACTGGTGCGCAAGGCGATATATTTACACCCTTTTATGAAGGGGTATTTGCACCTATTCAAATAACTGCCAATGATCTTCTAACTAATCAATATGATCCAAATGTATTTAAAAATGCCATAGTAATTATAAACACCAATATAGCTCCTGTAAGTAATAGTCTAGATTTATTACAAACAAAATATAATATTAATGCGCAAATAAGCATGTTAAATTCTATTCTAAGTGAGGTTTATTTATATTCACCTTACTGGTCAAAAATGTTAACTTTATATTTAATTGTTGCTTTTGGTATAATTATTACACTTTGTTTTAACGTATTAAGTACAGGCCTATCATTAATTATAGCGATTACGTTATACATATGCCTCTTATTAACAAACTTCGTGACTTTTTATTATAGTAATATCGTATTAAATGTTTCCGCACCTATTTTACTTGGAGGGATATTAACATTAATTAATATGATTTTTAGTTGGTTATTTGAATCTCATAAAAAAATATATATAAGAAACTTCTTTGCGCAATATGTTCCACCAACATATTTAAATCTATTACTTGAAAATCCAAATGCTTATGGATTTGAGGGTAAATCGGAAGATCTTACTGTATTATTTGCTGATATTCGTAATTTTACTGGAATCTCAGAAAACTTAGATGCCTCTGGAGTTAAAACATTTCTTAATCAATTTTTCACGCCAATGACAAGTGTAATATTAAAAAATTGTGGTACGGTAGATAAATACGTTGGAGATATGATTATGGCATTTTTTGGTGCGCCAGTGCCTAATAAAAACCATCGTGAATGCGCATTATATTGTGCTTTAGAGATGCTTGCTAAAACTAAGAAAATGCAAAAAATCTTTATTTCTCAAGGCCTTCCTCCGATTGAGTTATCTATTGGTTTAAATAGTGGAATGATGAATGTGGGAGACATGGGCTCTGAATTTAGACGTTCTTACACCGTTATTGGTGATGCGGTAAATTTAGGCTCAAGAATTCAAAGTATAACCGCTTATTATGGAGTAAAATTACTAGTTGGTAGCGACACTTGCAAAGGACAGGATAAATTCGTATTTAGAATGATTGATAAAGTAAAACTTAAAGGCAAAACAGAATGTGAAACTATTTACGAAGTTGTTGGTCGCACTAAAAGTACTAATGCTTATGTATTGCAAGAAATACAAGATCACCAAAAGGCTCTGGATGCTTATTTTGCGAGAGATTGGGATTTAGCTATATATTTATTTTCTGTTTTAGCAGATAAATTCCCGAATTATAAAGTTTACACTATTTTTGCTGAAAGATCGCAACATTATAAAATGCATAATCCACCGCAAGATTGGGATGGGGCACATACATTTACAGAAAAGTAAAACTCTGTCCAGTAACAACAAACCCCTTAAACCCATCACGGATAGCATCGGGAAGAGGCGCATCCGCACAATAATCATAAAGCCACATTTTAGTTTTAATATTATGCGGTAGTGACCTCAAATCAGAGTATCTGGCATGTTGTAAACTTTTAAGAATAGAAGTTTCACAATCATGAAAAATTATATCTGCTTGCTCAAACATTGACATAAGTTCATTTGGACAAAAACGTGTATCTGTTGTAATAAATACCTTTTGCTTGCCTATTTCAACAAATAACCCAAAACAAGGTGACTCTTGATGGTTATTATAGCTATGTTTTACTTTAACTAATTTAAAACTAATTGATTCCCAGGTAAAACTATCATTTTTTATAGAGTTTACATCAAAAAAAGTATTGAGCGATGCCGGAGCATTTTCAATAGAAGACATTCCACCTGATAATACGTTATCCCATAACTTATCCTTAATTTTATGACTAATAAAAAGCTTAGGAATATTTTTATCAATAAAGTATTTACTAAATCCTAACCATTCAAGCCCACCAACATGATCCGCATGTAAATGGCTGATATAGACGGCATCAATATCACTATATGACATATTTTGCTCAAATAAAGAGTGTTTAATATCATAGCCACAATCAATAAGTAAGTTCTTGCCAGACTTACTAGTAAAAAGCATATTAGAATTAAAGTTTTTATAACCAGCGGTCAATGCCGATGATACTCCAAGAAACGTTAAGCGCATATAAATGTCCTAATTAAGTCTATTTGACATAACCAAGTGCCAACCCCATACTAAAATTAGCATATTAATATAAATTATAAAATGACTGTTACAAAATTAAAAATAACAAGAAAACAGATAACAGAGTTTATTGCAAACTCCGATCTATTTTTACATCTCACTAAAAGCTCCATTCAAGAGATTAGCAAAGGGTTCAAGGTAAGTTATCTTGCAGGAAGCCAAGCATTGTTCAAGCAAAATGATATTTCAGACTCTCTATATGTACTTATGTATGGATTATTATGTGTAATAAAAGAAGATAGCCAAGGTAAGAGTGAAAAAGTCACTGAGATAATAGCCGGTAGTGTAGTTGGTGAAATAGGTTGTATATATGATGAAAATCGAACAGCCTCAATCTATGCGATACGTGATAGTGTATTACTTAAAATGAGTAAAAAAACTTTCAATCAATTGGCTAAAAAACACCCTGAAATTATTATGGGAATTAACCGAGAAAGTATAAAAAGGCTTACCAATCCCAATAAGTATACTCCTCAAAGGGTTTGTACCTATTTAAGTTTAATTCCGGCAGGAAGTAACCATGAAATTACATTTTTTGCAGAAAAATTATCTAGGAAATTAAAAAAATACGGTGATACGTTAATTCTTACATATGATACATTTACAAACCTATATGGGTCTAAATTTACAAGCTCTTCGTTGCATAGTGCTGAAGTTCTATCTTTTTTTCATGAGTTAGAAACTAAATATAGATATATTATGTTCATTGCAACCATACGCAAACATTGGGCGGAACACTGTTTACGTCAAGCAGATAAGATTCTATTGATTGCAAAGAATAATACATCTCCCCAACTAAATGAAATCGAGCAATTAATTCCAGATTACCAAAGTTTAGTTCACCCAAGCACCGATCTAGTAATACTCTTTGATGATAGTGATAAAAATCCTCAAAATATAAAAAATTGGCTAAATCAACGAAGCGTTTCGGAACATTATAATATTCGACATAATAAAGAAGCTGATATTGAACGCTTAGCACGCATTATTACTGGTAACGCCTTAGGATTAGTTTTATCCGGAGGTGGGTCGCTGGCTCTTGCGCATGTCGGAGCAATTCGTGCATTACAAGAGGCTAAAATACCAATAGATTATGTAGGTGGTAGTAGCATGGGTGGCTTAATAGCAGCTTTAGTCGCCATGGAAATAGACTACTGTTTAATGGAAGAAATGCTAGAAACTAGTTTACTCAAATTTCAAAATAAACTTGATTATACTCTGCCTGTTGTTGCATTAATTAGAGGTAAATTACTGGATAAGTTATTACGCAAAGCTTTTGGTAAAGAAACTAGAATAGAAAATTTATGGATTAATTATTTTAGTGTTTCAACAAATTTAAGCACTAATGAACTTAATGTCCATGATCAAGGAATATTGTGGGAGGCAATACGCGCAAGCTTATCATTGCCAGGAATTTTACCAGCGTTTTTTAATGACCAAAAACAAATGTTAGTTGATGGTGGTATTTTAAATAATTTACCTGTTGATGTTATGCAAAATAAAATAAATAACGGCAAAATACTTGCGAGCGCAATTCAAAATCCACAAAGTCCACCGATTAATATTAGCTATTCTGAATACACTTCTTCTGGTTGGCATCTATTATTTAAATATTTACTTATCCCCAAATTTAGACAAAATAAATATGATAAAAAAATGAAATATATAAACATAGCGTCAATTATCCAAAATTCTATGATTATCGCAAGCAATAACCATCAAAACGAAATGACTAAATTAGCTGATTATAATATTATCATGAACCTAGACAATTACAGTATGATCAATTTTAATCCGATAAGAAAAATTATCAGCGCTGGTTATCGTCAAGCTAGCAGAGAAATTATGAAGTTTAATTTAAATAATCTCATCTAATTGCCAATAAACTTCTAAATACTATAAATAATCCTGGTAGAGCCTCAAGATCTTTGGCTTTTTTATAGCTTATTATTACTATACCAGCTAAGCAAGCATATAAGCCGAGATCAATTAGCAATTTATTTTCGCGCACAATTGTACGGAAGTAGGATGCATGTTTATTCACTTGGCTTTGTTGAGTTAGTAACATTTTTTCTAAACTCAGTATTTCTATTTGGATTTTCTTCCTTGCATTCATTTTGATTTTTCTCTGTTATAGTTAATACCTCATCAAAATACTTACGTGTCTTTGCAAAACTCATTTTACGTAGATTAGATAGCAAGCGTCTTTTTAAGAAAACTAAGAGTAGTATATTTATTATTAATATAGATATTAATGAGTAAATAACTTGTCCGCAATATAACCAAACTAAATATCCTAGAAGTAGGTTTGTCGTCAGCCAAATACCAGTTAGTGTAACTAGAAGAAGTATAATACAAACGATTAATGGAAGAATACTAAGACCAGCAAGGCGACTTTCAAGTTTGGTTATTGAAACCAAACTCTTCATCGCACCAATCTTGTTTAAAATCAAACCGGCTAATTCATCTAGAAAATTCATTATTTTTTAAAAATGCTAGCAAGTAAAAATCCAATCCCGCCAGCAATGAGCACTGATTTCACAGGATTTGCCTTAATCTTTTTCGCTAATTCTTCGCGATACTTTTCAACATCTTTTTCATCTAGATTTATTTTCTCAAGCCCACTAACATAAATGTCATTCGCAACTTTCTTGCCTTCATCAATATACTCATGCACAGCATCACGCAAATGCGAATTATGCTTAGGTGATTTTGTTTTATCTGTTCTGTGCTCTTCCATAAAACCTCCTTGTTTAAATTTTGTCAATTTGTTGTTGACTTAATTTTACTTAACTTTAGTTACTTTTGAAACTTCATACAAAATTTTTACTAATTATTTAAAAATGACTAGAGCCTTGTCTTACTGTGGCGAAGGCCCACTATCTTTTTTATCAGTATCTTCTTCTGTAGCATCTTCTTCAGCAACATCTTCTTTATCAGTATCTTCTTCTGTAGTTTCCTTTGTTTGATGAGTCGACGTACTATCTTGCGTCTCTGATAAAGAAGTCATACTAAACTCTTTTGTTTCCTCTAACTCTTTTGTTTCCTCTAACTCTTTTGTTTCCAACTTAGTTATACAACCCGACAACTCTTTTATATCCGCCTCTACTTCTGTTATCTTCTCATCGAGCTCCTCTAATTCTTTTATACGCTCTTTTGATTCTTGTATCTCTTGCTTAACTTTCTTATCTTGTATCTCTTGCGGGTCTTGTATATCTTGACGAGACTCCATAATATTTTTAGCCTCTTTACGTATCTCTCTATTAAGAGCAGCTTTAGGTATCTCTCTATTAAGAGCGGCTTTAAGTTTTCTAGTGTTTGTTATATCCGCTTGTTCCCTTGCTGCCCTTTTCTCCATTGCCTCACGCCTTGCGCGCTGGCCACCTGTTTCTTTGGGTGCTCCTTTAGCAAAATATTCTTTTATTTCTCCGCGAAGCGCTTTATAATATTTCGTGCCTAAAGAAGTAATTTCATACATTAATTTTTTAAACCTCGGTATCTCCGACCGAATTGGATTTGAGTCTTCTTTAGCATTTTCAGCTTCCTTTTTAGCGCGTTCTCTATCAGCTTCCTCGACTTTTTTGGCAAAATCTTCAGACATTTTTAAGGCTGATCTTATCAAAGAACGCTTTTTTTTAGGAGTATTATCATTATCGGTACCAGCTCCTTCAGGAGTGGGGGGGGTAATTTCTTGTTTTGTTTCCTCTTTCACCCTAGACTCAGGATTAATTGGTGATTCTTCTTTTTCGTTACTCATTCCACTTGAACCCCATAAAAAATAATAATAATTAATGTATAATTATAGCTCTGTTTGTGTTAAAATGCGAGGATTAAGTTTTTTAATTATGATAAAGTCGTTGCTAAATGAAGTATCTAAATATAAAAGCTATACTTATCTTATCTGTTTTTTTAACTGCCAACGCTTATGCCAGCGTAAATGATTATTTAGTATCTATTCGCAACCAGCCGGATAAACTTTATTCTTTTTTTAAAGAAATGCCCAAAGGTGGTGAATTACATTATCACTTTACTGGTAGCGCATATCCAGAAGAGTTAATCAAAATAATTACTAATCGCGAGCTCTATTTAAGTCCGAAAACTTATGCCGTTAATGAGAAATATTCCTCTAATAGTATAAATACTAAAATTTTTTTTAAAAAACATGCAAATCATGAATCAGTTATTCGTGCATGGTCTATGAAAAACTTAATTGCTAATCACAAAACTAAACATGATCATTTTTTTAATATATTTACCAAAGTAAATTCCATATATGATGCTAATTATCAAATATTACTGGCAAAAATGCTAACACGTGCTGCTAATCAAAATGAGATGTATATGGAAATAATTTTAAACCCTATAAAAAATGCTGAGGATTTTCTCCCACTTATACAAAAACATGATTCTTTAACTACTAAAAAATCTATTTTATTAAATAATCATGATTTTAAAAGACGAATTAAAATACTGGTAAATGACGGAGACCGATATTTACGAGATACTCATAATTATCTAAAATGTAACCAAAAACCAGCTTCTAATGCTTGTCAGATTATAGTTCGTTGGCAAGCTTATGTATTACGCG
>JAUIBC010000087.1 GCA_030427555.1 Gammaproteobacteria bacterium
CACTGGTTTTGAATTTCAGGATGCTCTTTTGGATTATAATGGAATTATGCTGCCGGCGTTAAATTTAATGAAAGAACAGGGAACTAATGATAGCGAAAACAAATTAAAATCCTTTATTGATAAATCCGAAGAGCAGGGTTGGATTATGGCTGGCTCATACTTTTTTAATCTAGTATATTTAAATGGTTTAGTAACGACCAATAGTAATTTAATGGATGATAGTGCTGGGCTTAAGACGAATTCCAAGTTTGATGTTTCATATTTTGCTAGTGCGCCATTTGATAATCAATGCACTACTTTATGTAAATTTTTTGGTGGCGATCCAACTTATGTAAATAATCTTGCCGGTTTGATAGATGGCAGGTTTTTAGGAAGTTCGATTACACCATCAGTTGATACTGATGCACAGGCAAAAACAGATCAATATTCGTCTACGGTTTATGGTTTTATAACAAATGGATCACTTGTACATTTACCAGGACAGCCAGGTCTTGAAACACCTAACTTCAAGATGAATTTTAACATTCAGGCTGGCCAAACTTTACTAAGCTTTCCTGAGAAAAAATTTTCTTGCGGTAAGATGTGGTTATTAGGTTGCGTTGGTAGAACAATTTCAAATTTTTTCTATAATGATATTTTTCGTGGCATTGTAAACGTGTTTATTAGTTTTATTGTTAGTACTTTTAATTTGATGTTACAAGCGTTTTTATATGTACCTTTAACAACATTAATGGTTATTTTTAACAATGGTGTACATTTACTTGAAACTACCATGATCCATCCTATAGTAGCACTTGCATATATGGGATCAGCATTTATTAATGCTTCTGTGGATATTTGGTTAAACCTTATATCATTCTCGGTTATATTTGCCATGATAAGCTTTTTGGCTGTTGCTGCGGTATTTTTGGTCTTGCCATTTTTGGCTTCTTGGATGGGGGTTATGGTATCTGTTGGCTGGATAGATGCTTATTATGCGCCATTTATTCCATATATGATATTTACGTTTGGTTCGATAGCATGGCTTATGGCAGTTATAGAATCTATGGTTGCCGGGCCTATTGTTGCTTTGGGAGTTAGTCATCCTGAAGGACATGATGCACTTGGTAAAGCCGAGCAAGCAGTTATGATTTTAATAAATGTATTTTTGCGCCCGGCAATGATGATTATAGGTTATATTGGCTCTATTTCATTAAGTTATGTGACTATATTTATCTTAAATAGTGGATTTGTAAATATTATGAAGTTTTTATTGCCAGATACAGGAGATGGTGGTTTTGCTGGTGGGATATCGTATAGTCAAGGAAATACATCAAATCAAGCTGGTGCAGGGTCTGGTAGTCCTTACACCAATTGGTCAGCAATATATGCATCTTTTTTCTGTTTGGTTACTTATACTAGTCTTTATTTAACAGTTGTGCAAAAATCATTTACTTTAATTCATACATTGCCAGATAAAATTTTGCGTTGGATAGGTTCTCAAGGTGAGTCTTATGGCCAAGAAACAGCGCAATGGGCAGAGGATACTAGAGGACAGGTGAAAGAAGCTGGTCAAGAAACTGGTAAGTCTGGAATGAAGACAGGTGGAACTGTTTTCGGAACTGCAGAAAGCGCTATGGCTGGTGCTGGCAAAGCTAGCGGTGGTGACGTTGGTAAATCGTAAACCTGCTTTACCAGTTTCTCATTAGAAGTTCTGTGAGGGCTACGTTTTATTAGGGCCATTTAATGACGCTAGATTACTTCACTTCGTTCGCAATGACGACAATATTTTTTCATGAGGTGGCCATGTACGTTTTATAGGCGATAATCTTAGCGATATTCCTCTTTGCTACCAGCAACTATTAGTTTGTAAACTCTTTCACTAATTATACCTTGCTCATACTTTTCTCTTGCATCCTTAGTCATGAGTTGGCCTCTTTGGCGGACTAATTTTCTGGTGGTAGTTGTAACTTCATTTGGATCGCTTTCTAGTAATAAATCTCGTGCTTCTTCATCAAATACTAGATATTCGCGTAGGGCGACTCGTTTCCCATCGACCGTTGGAACAAGTTTTTGCCATATACAAAGCCTGATTGTTTCAAGGATGTCAATGGTTCTACCTAAGCGTTCCTCACCAGCATATGATGTTACAAGGCGACGCATTGTTTCTGCGACTCCAGAAGTGTGAAGTGTAGTATATACTGGATGTCCAGTTAAGGCAGCCTCAAGTGCGGCACTAATAGTTGCTGCATCACGACATTCTCCAACCATTATAAGCCTTGGTTTACGTCGTAAAGCATTACGTACACCTTCAGCAAATGTTGGTAGATGCCTTGGAATTTCAGATTGACTTACAATCGCAGAGCTTGTTTCTATCTCGTCAAAAACAAATTCTATTGGCGCTTCGTAAGTTAATACTTTGCGGTTAGAATCTTCTTTTTCGATTAGTTCTCGTATAATTGATGCTAATAAAGTTGATTTACCAGATCCAGTAGCCCCAGTAATAAAAACAATACCTTCTTGGGGTGCTATTGCTTCTAGAATATTTTGTGGTAGGTTCATAGTCTCAAGCTTAGGGGGAGTGCTTGGAATAGTTCTTAGAGTAATTTGAATAGAGTCATGCCCATCAACCAAACACGCGGTACCATTTACCCTATAACGGAAGCGTATACCACGATTAGGTCGAAACTCATAATGTGTATCTATGTCTTTACCAGCTAGCAACTGAGTTGTCGCATTTGGGCCATATATTGAATTGATTAGATCGCCTAACTCAGTATTGGATAATGGGCGATTGGTAATTTTTATTAATCTACCATAAACTTCTGCATATATTGGCGAGCCAGTTTGAATTGTTATATCGGATGCATCTAGAAGTTGAGCGTGCTCTAACATTTTATCCATAAATGCAGGAGTAAAACGCGTAGGCTCGTCTTTCATTAAATTTTCATTCATAGTTTTCTCTTTAAGATACCGGGTCAATAACAGGTGTCCAAGTATTAGTGATTTTTATTTCTGATAGTTTGATTTTTTCTTCCAATTTATTTAGATGCTCAAGTCTATTTTCGTTTTTAGCTATGGCTGCTCGCCATTCCGCACTGTTAGTATTAAGTGCTGGAAGCGCAGTAATACGTAATACTCTGTCATCGATGTGTATTTCGTTGCCATCACCAGTAATACCAAGATCAGTGTGGGATACATATGGAGCTGAAACCATATTCATTGCTAGAAGTTTGCGATATAAAATCATTCCCATGAAATCTTCTTTAATACGAGCGATATTTTCTTCAAGTATTATGTTTGCTTGCTCAATTCCTTGTTGCCAACCTTTGGCAACATATGCATACCAAATAAGTTTTTCGTCTTTGTTTTTAGGTAGTAAGCTAACATGAGGTAAATCTGGTTTGGTATAATCCATCCATAAATATTGACGCCAACCAGGAGGAGTTGTGACAAATTGAGCTTGCTTAATAACTTTATATGTGCGATCAGAAATACGAATAGTTTGCAAGTTAGCCATGTTGAAAGTGTTTCTTCCTTCGATCAATACCGGTGGCAAGACATTATTATCTAAGAGTAACGCATTAAAGTCATAAATAGTGTCTAAATGTCTGGTTTCTTTTACTAATTCATCGTCTATAACTTTTGCTCGTGAAGCAAGTCCTGCTTGAGCGCCTAAACTTAAAGCCGTTTCTTTAAGGGCAGTTTCTCTGAATTTATTATTACTTTTTGGATCATCATTAAAGCTTGGTTTTGTTGAGTTAGCTATGGCTTGCAAACCAGCTAATGAGTCTGTGTCGCCAACATTTTGTTGTTGGTTAACACTCGCGCATGATGCAAGTAATAATAGAATGATAGCGTATGTTTTACGAATAAGCATTAACATATCTTAATTCAACAACCTTACTATTGGGGTAAACATAAATAGATGCTTTATTCTTAGCTTGATAATCAATATTGCGTAATATATCCCCTAAGCTATAATCTTTTAGGTTTAGGCTAATTAAAACTGGTATCGCTGGTTTGTTTCCTAAAATTCGTAATTTATAATGTGCTGCATCGGCTATTCTTTTGGTTAGCTCTTCAATAGGACCTGACCAGTCAACAGATGCATAAGTGTTTAAATTATTTGTATTGGGTATAGTAATAACATTATCTTGTTGTGGAGGTATTAAAATCTTTTCTGTTTTAGCCATTTGCAGCATTGAGTTACTAACGGAATTAGCTGCTTCAGCAAGCTTGATAGATGCGTCATCACTTGGATCATTATATGGTGGACGTTTTGATGTAGTATGAGTGCATCCGCCGATGATCATTAAGGATAAAAAAAGCACTATGAGTTTATTATTCATGTTTGTTAATATGCTTTAAAATAGTTATTATCATTAAGAGATTGAAACAGGAGCAAGGACACTTGTCAAGAATAGTTTAATTTTTTATATAACGCATAAGTAACCTGGCCTGTAGTTTTAATTTTAATATTTTGCCAAATTTTTGGATTTAGTTCTATAGCACTATTATATTCTATATACAATAAGCCTTCGGGTGAGAGAATATTATTGTTAGTTATAAGGGAAATACATTTTTCTGGGAAAGGTTGATTAAATGGTGGATCAAGGAAAATAATATCAAATTTTTTTGTCGTTTTGCTTAAATAAATCTCAAGGTCTGATTTAATTAATTCGATATTTTCTTCATTAAAGGTCGCAGCAGATTTTTTTAACGCTTGATAAACTTCTAAGTTATTTTCAATCAGAGTTACACATCTAGCGCCTCTGGATATAGCCTCAAACCCTAATGCACCGCTACCAGCATATCCATCTAGACATATGGCATCTCGAATATCATGCATTAACCAATTAAAAATTGTTTCACGTATGCGATTTGTTGTTGGCCTTAAATTAGTAATATCTGGAAAAGTAATTTTCTTCCTGCGATATTTACCGCCAATAATATATATAGTTTGTTGCACGAGAGGATATATTTCATCTGTTAAGATGCTATAATGCCATATTAGTTTTTTTTTGTATAGATTGAAACGATGATTAAATGGTTAAAGAAAAGTCATAAATCTAATGTCGATGTTACTGAGATCGATGTTAATGTTATTGATGAGCAACAAAAAGATACAGATCCAGCTATTACAAAAGCTGGTATTTTTGCTAAATTTAAACAAGGACTTAAAAAAACCAGAAGCGGCCTTGGTGATGGGATTGCAAATTTACTTTTGGGTAAAAAAGAGATAGATGCTGATCTTTTGGATGAATTAGAGACTGTACTTATTTCAGCTGATTTGGGAATAGATACTGCTAATAATATTTTGACTAATTTAAAAAGCGAATTAAAGCGTAGGCATTTAGATAATAGTGAGGCTGTTTTCGAGCATTTACGTAAGTATTTAAAAGAGCTAATGTTAGCAAGGCAGGAACCATTAGTATTAGATAGCTCTAAGACACCATATGTGATTTTAATGGTAGGTGTTAATGGCGCTGGTAAAACTACTACTATAGGTAAACTCGCGAAGCAATTTAAACAACAAGGTAAAAAGGTTATGCTAGCAGCTGGGGATACTTTCCGCGCTGCGGCTGTTGAGCAACTACAAGCTTGGGGAGAGAAGAATTCTATACCGGTTATTGCTCAACATACGGGAGCAGATAGTGCTTCTGTAATTTATGATGCGATGCAGGCAGCCAAGGCTCGAGGGATTGATATTTTGATCGCGGATACCGCTGGCAGGTTGCATACTCAAAATAATTTAATGGATGAGTTAAAAAAAGTTAAAAAGGTTATTCAGAAGTTAGATGCCACAGCTCCGCATGAAGTTATGTTAGTTTTAGATGCAAGTATTGGCCAAAATGCCCTTAATCAGGCGCAACAGTTTCATAATGCAGTAGCAGTAAGTGGAATTACAATGACTAAATTAGATGGCACAGCAAGAGGAGGGATTTTATTTGCTATTGCTAATGCTTTAGATATACCATTTAGGTTCATTGGAATTGGTGAGGGCATAGATGATTTGCGAGTATTTGATGCAAATTATTTCGTAGATGCAATATTTGAAGATGATCGAATTCAAACAGGTTAGCAAAAGATTTTTAGGTGGTTTTGACGCATTAAGTCAAGTTGACTTTTCTTTGAAGAAAGGTGAAATGGCTTTTCTTACCGGCCACTCTGGAGCAGGGAAAAGCACGATGCTTAATTTAATAGCCATGAGCGAGCGCCCTTCTGCTGGCAGCATAATAGTTAATGGTTATGATTTAAGTAAGTTAAAATCTAGACAATATCCGGTGTATAGACAAAATATTGGTATAATTTTTCAATCTCCAAATTTACTTAAAGATAGGAGCGTGTTTGCTAACGTTGCCTTGCCATTGCAGATTCAAGGAATCAAGCCTTATATTGTTAAAAAGAGAGTGCATGCAGCTTTAGATATGGTGAGCCTTTTAAATAAGGAAAAAATGTTACCGCAACATTTATCAGGAGGCGAGCAGCAAAGAATTGGGATTGCTCGCGCCATTGTGCATAAGCCAGCATTACTTTTAGCAGATGAACCAACGGGAAACTTAGATATTGAATTGGCAATAGAGGTAATGAATATATTCTCCAATTTAAATCAAGCTGGCGTGTCAGCACTTATTGCAACACATGATTTACCATTAATTGCTCAAAGTAAACATCGAATAGTTGTGTTGAAAGGAGGGCGTATAATTTGAAAACTCTCAATGCTTGGTTGGATTTTCACCGAGATGCTTTTAAGGGTGGCATGCGAATTATAAGGAAAAATTTATTAGCAACGAGCATGACTATTTTTACGATAGTAATAATGCTATCTTTATCAGCCATTTTTGGAATATTAAGTGATGTTATGCATGGTACGGAGTTAGATTGGCATAATAACAAACAGCTAACTTTATACCTTAAAGTTCCAACAACAGATGATGAACAGTCGCAGTTACTAGCCAAAGTGGCTGCAACAGAAGGAGTTAGCCAAGCCAATTTACATTCATCTACAGATGCGTTAGTAATCATGCAAAATGAGTTAGGTGTTCGTGATATTTTAAGTTATTTACCAACAAACCCATTGCCTGCGGCAATAGATGTAATTCCAAGCTCATCCATTAATACCAACGATAAACTTATTGCTCTTTTTAATGTTTTGAAAGCATATGAAAATGTAGAGTCGGCAAGAATGGATATGGACTCTATTAAACGCATTTCATTATTTTTAGCGGTTATATCTAATATTTTTAAAGTTTTAATTTTATTGATTGCAATTGCCTTGGTATTGGTTATTTCTAACGCTTTGCGTTTAATAATTAGCGACAGAATTGATGAGATAATGATTTTAAAATTTATTGGTGCAAGTGATAGGTTTATCCGTCGTCCGTATTTATATATAGGCGCTTTATATGGTTTTTTATCGGCTGT